>CAJTOV010000056.1:0-8611 GCA_910577765.1 uncultured Lachnospiraceae bacterium | reverse complement strand
TTCCTCCTTATTCAAACAGCATGCCGGCCGGCATGCTGTTTGAATAAGGAGGAACCAGAAAATGACGGAATATATCAGTGCGCTTCTGATCTGCCTAAAACCCATTAACCTGCTTCTGATTGTGGCTATGGTTTCCCTGGGAGTCGTGTTCGGAGCCATACCGGGACTGTCGGCCACCCTGGGCATTGCACTGCTTCTGCCCATTACCTTTGGACTGTCCACCGAGACTTCCTTTGTGCTGCTTCTGGCTATCTGGATCGGCGGTGTGTCCGGCACCTTTATCTCGGCGGTGCTCATCGGCATTCCAGGTTCTTCCTCGGCCATTGCCACCTGCTTTGACGGCTTTCCTATGACGAAAAACGGCCAGGCAGGCAAGGCCCTGGGCATTGGCATGACGGCTTCCTTTATCGGTACAGTGGGTTCTGTGGCCCTGGCTACGGTGCTGTCCCCGGTGATTGCCGAGTTTGCCCTGCATCTGGGACCCTGGGAGTATTTCTCCCTTTGCTTCTGTGCCATTACCCTGATTGCTTCCTTGTCCAAGGGGAATATTTTCAAGGGCATCATGGCGGCAGGAATCGGCCTTCTGATGGGCTGCGTCGGCATGGATCCCATCAACGGCGCCAACCGGTTCACCTTTGGCAATGTGTATTTAAGCTCCGGCATCAGTACGGTAGCCCAGATGCTTGGTATGTTTGCCATGTGCCAGATCATCCGGGATTCGGCCCGTGGTGAGGCGAAAATGCCGGAGGCCGATGCGGTCAACATGAAGGGCCTGGGTGTGGGAATCCGGGATATTGTGGAGAATATAAGGACCATTGCATTTGCATTTGCGTCAGGCCTATGGATCGGATTTCTTCCGGGCATGGGCTCCGGCATCTCCAATATGGTGGCGTACGGCTATGCCAAGAGCATCAGTAAAGACCCGGAATCCTTCGGCAAAGGCAATCCTGCCGGCGTGTGGGCTTCCGAGACAGCCAACAATGCTTCCCTGGGCGGTGCCCTGATTCCCATGATGGCACTGGGCATTCCCGGAGACGGAATCACCGCCATGCTGATTGCGGGCCTGACCATCCACGGACTCCAGGCAGGGCCCCTGTTCATGACCGAGCAGCCGGATCTGGCTATGCTGATCTTTGCCTGCGTCATGGTGTCGGCCATTGTCACCTATCTGATCCAGATCATTACCAAGCGGTGGTTTCCCTACATACTTAAGATTCCCTATCATTATCTGTACACGGTGATCCTGGTGATCTCCTTTATCGGCGGCTACGGAATCTCCAATACCATGTTCAACATCTATGTGATGCTGGCGCTGTGCCTGCTGGCAATCTTCATGGGCATCGCGGGACTTCCCACCTCGCCCCTGGTGCTGGCCTTTATCCTGTCCAGCAAGCTGGAGCGCTACTTCCGCCAGGGCATCAGTTATGCCCACGGCAGCTACGCGGAATTCTTCACCCGCCCCATTTCGGCAGTGCTTCTGCTGGTGTCGGTGTTCTGTGTGGTGTGGCCCTTCCTGTCGGATCATCTGAAGACGAAGAAGGCAGCGGCAGCAGTGGCCGGCAGTGCCGGGGAAGTCAATGATGACTGACGGCGGGAAAGAGACGGGGAAGGCAGGAAACATCCCGGACATCAGGATGATTTACCCAAGCCTCCCTTCCATGCTGGGAAAGTTTGACAAATACGCAAGGCAGGACTGCTTTGCCGGAACCACCAGAGAAGAACTGGTCCTATGGCAGCAAAGGATGCGCAGGCTCCTTTCCGGGCTTTTGGGAATTCCTAAGATGGAAACCTGCCCATTAAATGCCGTGGTGGAGGATGTGGTTCTGCTGCCGGGAAATATCCGCAGGGAGCATATACGGATTCAGGTAGAGCCGGAAGTGTGGATGCCCTTGTATCTGCTGGTTCCGGCCGGGGCGGATGCCTCCACCCGCCCCTTTATCTGCCCGCCGGGACATAATGGGGCGGGAAAATATACAGTGGCCGGACTGTCCCGGTACCAGGCGGTGGAGGAGAGAATCCGCCACTACCACTATGACTATGGGATGCAGCTTGCAAAGCTGGGCTATGTGGCGGTCTGTCCTGACTGCCGGGGATTTGGGGAGCGGCGGGAGGACCTGGCAGATGCACAAAGCCTGGAGACTGCCCTTGGAGGGGACTGTTACCGTCTGGCCCATATGGGGATTCCCCTGGGAATTCCGGTGGCCGGCATGCTGGTATGGGATCTGATGCGGCTGGTGGATTATCTGGAGGAGCGGCAGAAGACAGAGGCCCTGACTCCGTCGGGACTGGGAGAACATACAGCCGGGCCCGGCGGGCCGGTGCCAGAAGCCGTGGCAGGACCGGAGACATATCCGGCACGGTCCGGGGGGCCGGCCTGGGACAGCAGAAAAGTAAGCTGCCTGGGTTTTTCCGGCGGCGGTATGCAGACCCTGTTTCTGGCGGCCCTGGATGAACGGATAAGCCTTGGGGTGATCAGCGGTTATCTCTACGGATACCGGGATGCGCTGCTGACCATGAACCGGAACTGTTCCTGTAACTATGTCCCCCATCTGTGGGAGCATCTGGATATGGGAGACATTGCCAGCCTGATTGCACCCAGGCCCCTTCTGGTCCAGTCCTGCCGGGAAGACAGGCTAAACGGTCCCAGGGGCGTAGCCAATGCGGTGGAGCAGGTGGAGATCATCCGGAAGGCCTATGAACTGATGGAGACACCAGGGCGTCTGGTTCATGAAATCTGCCAGGGAACCCACCGGTGGCATGGGGAGCATCTGGAAATCCATCTGGGGCAGCTTCTGTCTTCCTGCGATTAAATATCGAACAGCATCAGGAGATTTTTTCATGGATAAATTACAGTTGAAAGCAGCAATCCTGGAACGGATTCACAGGCCGGTGATTCCGCCAGTGGAATATCCGGCAGAGGACTTTGGGGTGGTTCCGGACAGAGAGGGCATCCAGACAGAGTTTCTCCAGAAGGCCATTGACCAGGTACACGAAAAAGGCGGCGGCAGGCTGGTGCTTCCTTCGGGACGGTACCGTACCGGGGCACTAAAGTTAAAGAGCGGGGTGGAGCTGCATCTGGCAGCCGAAGATACGGTCCTTTCTTTTGTCAATGAGGATGTAAAGCGCCACTATCCCCTGGTATACTCCCACTGGGAGTCTACGCCCTGCTACAATTTCAGCCCCCTTATCTACGCCTGCGGCGCCCGTGACATAGCAGTAACCGGAAAGGGAATTCTGGACGGAGGCGCAGACGCTGATCACTGGTGGAACTGGCATCACCAGGTGGAAAATGCCTGGTCCGATGACAGGCCGGATCTGCAGCTTGCAGACCGGAGCCTTCTCAGGAATATGAATGTGGAGGGGGTACCGGTAGCGGAGCGGGTGTTTGGGCCGGGGCATTTTCTCCGTCCCAATTTTATCCAGACCATCCGCTGTGAACGGGTGCTGCTGTCAGGGTTTACCTTAACGAACAGTCCCATGTGGCAGATCAATCCGGTGATGTGTACCAGCCTGATTGTGGAGGGAGTCACCATGTCCAGCCACGGAGCCAATAACGACGGCTGCGACCCGGAAAGCTGTGACGGGGTACATATCACAAACTGCCGGTTTGACACCGGGGACGACTGCATCAGTCTCAAATCAGGCCGGGACCGGGACGGACGGCTGGCGGCCAGGGCCTGTGAGCATGTGCTGATCGAGAACAATGAGTTTGCCGACGGACATGGGGGGATTGCCCTGGGAAGCGAGATGAGCGGAGGAATCCGCCGGGTGCTGGCGGTCAACAACCGGTTCAGCAGCCCCCACCTGACCTATGCCCTGCGGCTGAAAACCAATGCCCGCCGGGGCGGCCGGGTGGAGGAAATCTATCTGGCGGACAGTGTCATGGAGCATGTCCACGGGGCGGCGGTCCACGGCACCATGCTGTACGAGGACGGGCGAAGCGGCAGCGACCTGCCGGTGTTTTCCGGCATTACCATTGAGAATATCGTGGCCCACGGAGGGGATTACGGGATTTTCCTGGAGGCCTTTGACGAGGTGCCCATCACCGGCCTGACCCTGCGAAATATCCGCATCGACGGGGTGGAGCGGCCCATGCGCAGCATGAACTGGAAGGACCCGGTGATCCGGCAGGTATTTATCAACGGAATGGCATTTCCCCGCCCGGGCCGGGTACGGATTCTGGGGGTGCCCCAGGCGGTCAGGCAGGTGGGCGCTTCCGCCGAGAACTGCGGCGGAGAGGGGAAGTGCAGGTTTTGCTGGCAGGTGGGTAAGGAGCAGGCGCAGAATGCAGCCAGGTGTGTACAGTCTGTCCCGGATTCAGGGGGGGATGGTCAGGCAGGTGCAGGCTGCAATGCCGGGGAGCCGGTGGCAGAACCGCTGTTTGTGGAGGAAGCCGGAAAGGCAGTCCTCTGGAAAGATGCCGGAGAGGGAGAACATTTCCTTGTGCCGGAATCAGCGGCCTGGGTGCGGGTGACCGCAGTGGATGAGGTTGGGAACCGGGAAAGCAGCATTCCTTACCGGGTATTGCCGAAGGAAGCAGAAGAAAGCAGCGGCTCTGATCAGGCGCTGCCGGGGCAGAATTCCGAAGAAAACAGCGCCCGGTACCGGCGCCGCAGGCTGGCCTGCCGGGGGATGCTAAGGCCAGAGGATAAGACCCCGGACCAGGCTGTGATTACAAGACAGCAGCTTGCGGACATGATGGTGCCGCTGATGGGAGCAAAAGCAGGCATGCCCTATACCGGGGAACCGGATGTCCGGAGTATGCCGCCACATGCCGGGGAGTCCGGTGTCCGGACGGCGCCGTGTGTTCTGGCTTCCGGTTCCACCAGTGCCCTCCAGGCGGCCGTAGCCCATGGCTTCCTTGCCGTGTGCGGGGCAGACAGGGACATGGCAGATACCTTATGCCCGGAGGGGCCGGTGACCCGCCAGGAGATGGCTACCGTAGCCATGCAGGCCTGCGGGGTCAATTACCGGAATGCCTCCAGCACCATGCCGGATTGCCGGGACAGGGCAGAGGTAGCCAACAATTACGGAACCAATGTGGCCCGGGCGCTGTACTTTGGCTTCATGAAACTGGAACCGGACGGCAGCTTTAAGCCCAGGGAGCTGGTGACCATGGGGGAGGCGGTAGCCATTCTGGGCAGAGTGGCGGACTTTGCAGGATTATAGCTGACACCTCCAGGCGTCCGGCAGGGGACGCGCAGCCGTGGGATGAAAGTCTGGCGGGCGTATTTGGCATGCCTCAGCATGCAGAAAAGCTGCCGGCGGCAAGTTTTCTGTACCCTGATTTTAAATCGCCAGTGGCGATGGACTTTTAAAGTAAGGAGAATCTAATATGTGGCTGGAATATTTTTCCCAGTATCTGGAGCAGGCGTTTCCCCGTTTCCTCCGGGAAAAGGCCTGGAATTATAAGGATGATCTGTGTGTCATAGGCGCGTCTCTTCTGGCAGAGGCCACGGGGGATGACCGGTGGAACCGGTATATCACGGAGAATGCCGGCTGGCTGATGCATGAGGACGGTTCCGTGGCAGGCTGGAAGGAAGACGAGAACAATATTGACAAGGTCAGTTTTGGAAAATCCCTGCGGATTCTGCGGGATCTTACTGGAGATAAACGGTATGAAGATGCCGTAAAGAGGGCCTGCGCATTCCTGGAGCATTATCCCAGAACAGAGACCGGCAATTTCTGGCACAAGGATATCTATCCCAATCAGGTGTGGCTGGACGGTTTCTATATGGCAATGCCTTTTTACGCCGGAAGTCTGGTGGAATATGGGGAGGACCGCTGGGACGATATCCTGGATCAGTTTGCCAGCGCCCACAGGCTGTTGTGGCAGCCGGAAAGCCGTCTGTATCTCCACGGCTGCGATGTGAGCCGCAAGGCAGACTGGGCGGACCCGGTGACCGGGTGCAGTCCTTCGGTGTGGCTGCGGGCGGAGGGATGGTTCCTTATGGCCCTGACAGACACATATGAGCTTGCCAGGGAACACACCCCCCGGGCAGGGGAGCTGGTGTCTCTGTTAAACCAGGCGGCAGAGGGAATCATCCGCTACCAGGATAAGGATTCGGGCATGTTCCTCCAGGTGGTGGACCAGGCCGGATTTCCAGGCAACTACCCGGAGACATCAGGCAGCGCCATGGTGTCCTATGCCTTTATGAAGGGGGCGCGGATGGGTATGCTGGACGCTTCTTTCGGAGAGCAGGGAAGCCGGATTCTGGACGGAATCCGCGATACGTATCTGCGCCAGGAGCCGGACGGATGGCACCTGTATGGAATCTGCGCCAGCGCAGGCTTAGGAGCCGGACCAGACCCCCACAACCGGAAGGACAGGAACGGCACACCTGGGTACTATGTCAGCGAAGCCCAGATGCCCGACAACCAGCACGGGACTGCTGCGTGTATGATGGCGGTCAGTGAGCAGGTGCGGCGGTTATGTGAAAAGGCGTAGGGACAGACGGAATCAGCCCCCAGACCTTCGTCCGGATTTGCTTTGGCAAGGCAGGTGGGACAGAAACACCTGCCTTGTATTTTGCAGTGGGTTACAATAGTGCAGTAAATTCCTCTGGTTTCATAACTTTTACCCTTGATTTTACAAAATCGCCAGGATTTCTTGTCACAATGTAATCTGCCATTATATTGACCGCACATTCTTCTTGCAGACAGTCTTCAAAATCTGAAAAATCTTCATTATCAATAGCCGCTAATATTTTATCAAGATTCAAATCAGAAATCCGGAAAATGCTGCACAGATTTTTGATAAGCTTCCGTCGTTCCTGCTGGGTATAATCTTTCCTCAATATGTAAAACAAATTGGGAATACTGTGGGCAGCCAGATATCCGGTGATTTGCCTGTTGGCGCATTTTGTCAGTATAAATTCCGCATTTGTTTTATACGGTTCTCTTTTCAGAAAAATATCCAGAATAATATTGGTATCAACTAAAATGACCATATCGTTCCATCCTCGCTTCAGCCAGTTCTTTTTTTTCATCAAAATCATCAGGCAGTCTCTTTTCCATATTCAGAATATCTTTAAGAGCAGCTTTTGCCATTTCATTATCTTTTTCTTTGCTGATCGACATGGCTTGTAGATTTTCTAAAATATTGACAACATAAAACATGGATTCCTCAGGCATATGTTGTATCATTTGTACGGCTCTTTCTTTTATAAGCGTCATGACAACCACCCTTTCCTATACTGTTGGAAGCTTTACGTTTAGATTATACCCTAAGGCACACGAAATATCAATCCTGGACCAGGGATACGTGGAAACCGTTATCAGGCATTTCGGTCCAGACATCCACAGCCCTGGGTGATGCAGCGTTCCCGGAAGCGTTTGTCCAGGCTTCCCAGGACCAGACGCTTGCTGGCACTCCACAGAGGAGCAATCAGAAGTGCCTTTGGTCCGTCGCCGGTGAGACGGTGGATCACTATCTCCGGCGGAAGGAGCGCAATACAGTCTATGACCAGATCCAGGTATTCCTCCATGGAGAGAAGCGGGAAGGGACAGCGGGCATAAATGTCCGCAAGGTCTGTGCCTTTCAGGATATGGAGAAGCTGCAGCTTGACGCCCTGGATATCCTGGCCTGCAAGATAGCGGATGGTTTCAAGCATTTTCTCACGGCTCTCACCGGGGAGGCCAAGGATAACATGGACAATGGTTTCCAGGCCGTGGGCCCGTAGCCTTGTTAATGTGTCCTGAAAGCAGGATAGGGGATAGCCGCGGCGGATAAAGGCGGCGGTATCCTCGTGGATGGTCTGGAGACCCAGCTCGATCCACACGGGTTTGATCTGGTTCAGGCCGGAGAGCAGATGCACAATCTCATCGGACAGGCAGTCCGGACGTGTGGCGATGGAGAGAACCCGGATTTGGGGATGCCGGATGGCAGCAGTAAATAATTTCTCCAGGTAAGAGACAGGAGCGTAAGTGTTGGTATAGGACTGGAAGTAGGCGATATAGGCTTCCGGGGAGGAACCAAGCTTGTGACGGATGCGGGCAGCACCAGCGTCGATCTGGTTTTGGATGGATACCTCCAGAGAACGGCTTTTCATGCCCTCCGCCTGGCTGCCAGCCTCCGGTGCGCTAAAGGGCATGGCAAAATCCCCGGATCCTCCGGCGCTGCAGAAAATGCAGCCCCTGGTACCCAGGGAACCGTCCCGGTTGGGGCAGGTCATGCCGCCATCCAGGGCAATCTTATAGACCTTGGTTCCAAAGCGGTGTTTCAGTTCATAATCCAGCGAGTGCCAGGGTTTGTGGTTCCAGTTCATATGTTTTCAGTGTGTGTATGTTACGGTTCACCGGATACCAGCAGACAGTAACATATGTATGATATGTAACAGTTCAAGGGGTATCTGAACTGTTACTATGATATGGTGGTTTCAATAGTCTGTCCGAAGCGGAACGTAGACCCAATACCCCGTCAGCTTGCTGCAGGGTATTTGACTTTGCCGTTGACAATCCTATTCATTATAGTATCAACAGCGGGAGAAGTCAATTCCGCAGGCAAGAAAGATGTGCTGTACAGTAACAACAGGGTAACAGTTCAGATACCCCTTGAACTGTTACGGAATACGGCCATTCAGAATCGCTTCGCGGTCCCTAACAGGCGCCA
>CAJTOV010000055.1 GCA_910577765.1 uncultured Lachnospiraceae bacterium | reverse complement strand
GCCGGAGCTGACTGGGCACGCAGAGCAGCCCCAGAAGCCGGAGCTGACTGGGCACGCAGAGCAGCCCCAGAAGCCGGAGCTGACTGGGCACACAGAGCAGCCCCAGAAGCCGGAGCTGACTGGGCACGCAGAGCGGTCACAGCAGCCGGAGCCGTCCATACCGGAAAATGCCGCCGGTTCCCGGTTCAACCGGCCACTGATCCTGACCGTGGCGGCTCTGTTTGCCTACTATATTCTGGTGCTGTACATCGGCTTCACCATTACATCCATACTTTACCTGCTGGCCCAGAGCGCCATTCTCATGTCAAAGGATGCCCTGGGTAACCGGAAGACCGTGGCAGTCATGGTGCTGGTCTCTGTGATCGCCCCCATTTTCATTCACACGGTTTTCTGGAAGGTGTTCAGTATTGCGCTGCCGGCAGGAAAACTTTTTTAAAGGAAAGGAAATGCAACTATGAATCTTATATCCGGATTTCAGTCCATTCTTAATCCGGCCACTCTGGTGCTGATGCTGGGAGGTGTGTTCGGAGGCCTGATCATCGGCGCTTTGCCGGGTCTTTCGGCTTTTACGGCCCTGGCCATTATGCTGCCCTTTACCTTTGGTATGGACCCGGTCAACGGGATTTCCTTCCTGATGGCGATCTATGTGGGAGGAACCTCCGGGGGCCTGATCTCTGCCATTCTGCTGGGGATTCCGGGGACCCCTTCCTCCATTGCCACCTGCTTTGACGGATACCCCATGGCCCAGAAAGGCGAGGCAAAGAAGGCGCTGGGAGTGGCGGTGCTGTTCTCCTTTATCGGAGGTATATTCGGTGCCCTGGTATTGTCCTTTATTGGACCCTATATTGCCCAGGTGGCCCTGAAATTCAGCTCCTACGATTATTTTGCGCTGATTCTGTTTGCCCTCTGCACGGTGTCGGCCCTGGCAGAGGGGAGCATGGTCAAGGGGCTTCTGTCCTGCCTGCTGGGGGTGTGCTTCGGATTCGTGGGCACAGACAGTCTAAGCTCCTATTACCGCTACACCTTTGGCATCGGCAAGCTGGCCAACGGTTTTGCCCTGGTTCCGGTGCTGATCGGCCTGTTTGCGGTGTCCCACATTATGACCACGGCCAGGGACAAGGGAAAATCCCAGGAGATCCGGTCTGTCTCCGACGTGAAGCAGAAGGCTTACCGGGGATTCGGCATTACGCCTGGAGAATTTGTCTATCATCTGCGGACTGCCATTCCCGCGGCCCTGATCGGCCTGGTCATTGGCATCCTGCCAGGGCTGGGAGGAAATATCAGCAATCTGATGGCCTACACCTATGCCAAGAAGACTTCCAGGTATCCGGAGAAATTCGGCACAGGTATCGTGGATGGCATCGTGGCTTCGGAGACCTCCAACAATGCCTGTGTAGGCGGGGCCCTGATCATCCTGCTGACCCTGGGCATTCCCGGAGACAATGCCACCTCCATGATTCTGGCCGGTTTCCAGATGCATGATGTGGTGCCGGGGCCGCTGCTGTTTAAGACCAGCGGGGAGCTGGTGTACGCCATCCTGGCGGCATTTATCCTGGCTAACCTTCTGTTCTTTATTATAGAATATTTCGGACTGCCGCTGTTTACCCGGATGCTGTCTGTGCCCTCTACCCTGCTGCTGCCGGTGGTGATCGTGTGCTGCTTCGTAGGGTCCTACTGCAATAACAACAATACCCTGGACATTCTGATCATGGTGCTGTTCGGAATTCTGGGATATGTACTGAAACGTTACCATTATCCGCTGGCGCCGCTGGTGGTGGGATTCATTCTTGCCCCTGCCCTGGAAACCTATCTCAGGCGTTCCCTGATGAAGAGTGACGGCAGCTTCCTGGCCATTGTACAGTCGCCGCTGGCAGCATTTTTCCTGCTGTGTACGGTGGTGGCTGTGGCATTGACTGCCAGAAGCGAAATCCGTAAGCTGAAGGCGGCAGAGGCGTGATGGGAAAGGAGAAAAATCATGAGGTTATCATTTGACCAGCTGTACCAGGAGATCAGACGTGTATTCATAAAGTACGGGATGAGTGCGGAAAAGGCGGCCGTCTGTGCCCGTATCCATACGGAGACTACCTATGACGGTGTATATTCCCACGGCACGGGGCGGGTGGCCCGGTTTGCGGATTATTTGCAGAAGGGGTGGGTGGACCCGGAGGCGGAGCCCACCCTGGAGAAGGACCTGGGTGCCCTGCAAATCTACAACGGCAACATGGGGCCGGGAATTCTCAATGCCCTTTTTGCTGCGGACCGGGGGATGGAGCTGGCCGGACGGCACGGAATCAGTATGATCGGCCTTAAGAATACCACCCACTGGATGCGGGGCGGAAGTTACGGGATTTACGCTGCCAGGAAAGGATACATAGCTATTTTGTGGACCAACACCGAATCCGTGATGCCTCCCTGGGGTGCAAAGGAATGCCGCCTGGGCAACAATCCGTTTGTCATGGCGGTCCCGGGGCTTCATGGCGGGGAGCCGGTGGTCATGGACATGGCTGTGTCCCAGTATGCCTACGGCAAGCTGGCCATGACCAGGCTGGCCGGAAAGAAGCTCCCCTTCCCAGGGGGATTTGACAGGGACGGAAATCTGACCGATGATCCCGGCGCCATTGAGGAGAGCCGCCGTATTCTGCCTATGGGCTACTGGAAAGGCTCCAGCCTGTCCTTTATGCTGGATGTGATGGGTGCCATGCTTACCGACGGCATGGGAGCCGCGGACCTGGACCAGGTGGGAAAGGGAAGCTGCGGCGGTGCATCCCAGGTGATGATCTTCGTGGACCCGTCAAAGATTGCTTCCCGGGAGCGCAGGGAGGAGATTCTGGAAAAGGCCCTGGCCCATCTTAAAAGCGCTGTCCTGGACGAGCATTCCCAGGGGGTTCTGGCTCCCGGAGAAGACTTTGCCCGCTTCCGGGCCGACCATGACGCCAATGGGATTTTTGTGGAGGATGCGGTGTGGGAGGAGATTGTGGGGCTGTAGATGACGTTTACAGCCCGGCCTGCTACGCTGAGCGGCTGGGAGGATGAACGTAATGGGCGGAACCCGGGTTGTAGGCTGTGGCGATCGTCCGATGTGGAAAATAGGACAAAAACAGTTTTACAAGTCAGCTTGATGTCTGTTTTTGTCTTGTTTTCCCCTTGTCCACTGAGGGTATTGTTAAAAAATTATAAACAGTCTGTTTTTTCTTGTAAATTCTCATAGAACGTGATAATATAAATGCACACTTCCCGAAATTGTCTATCCGGGTTATTTCTGGCAGTTCTGCCAGTGATTCCAGTGTAAAATTAATAATGAAAAAGGAGAATACCAATGACAGGAAAAGAAATCAGAAAAGAAACTAAAGAGGCAGTTCTGTCATCAGACAGAGATTTACAGAAACAGCAGCACAAACTGGCAGACGGGCAGCCAGGAGTGTGGGAGACTAACCCATACAGAACACATCCGCAGCTACTTATGGACATGGACCGTATTATAAGGGAAATTGCCCCACTGCCGGAAAAAGCCAGAATGGAACAGATACGGAAACTGGCTGACAGTGACCAGAAGCTGAATGTACGGCTGGTAAATGATTTTGCGTTCAGGCGGGTATTCCACAATAAGAAGGCCCTGACCGGGCTTCTGGCTGCCCTGCTGGATATCCCCACGGAGGAGATCGTGGACCTGGAGTTTCTGGACCCGTTCCAGCAGGGGGACTATACGGCAGACAAAGAGGGAATTCTGGATGTGAAGGTACATTTAAACCATGAGCGCAAGATCAACATTGAACTCCAGGTGCGGCAACAGAGCTACTGGAAGGAACGGTCCCTATTTTACTTAAGCCGGATGTATACCTCTGACCTGACAAGCGGAACAGAATATTCTGCCCTGGAACCTTGTATCCACATCAGTATCCTGACCTTTGATGTGCTGGAACTGGACCGGCTTTACTTGGTGGTACGCCTGATTGAGGAAAAGACCAGCAAGGTATACAGTGACAAAATGAGCCTGCGCGTGCTATACTTAAACAAGATAAACACTGCGGATGAAAAGGAGCAGCAGACAGAAGTGTACCAGTGGGCGAGACTTATATCCGCCGGTGACTGGAAATTGTTGGAGGAGATGGCTATGCAGGACGAATACAAGCAGCAGGTTGTAGGAGAAATGGAGCGGATCAACTCGGACCGGACCCTGCGTTACCAGTATATTACCAGGGAGATTGAGCAGTTGGACCGGAACAGTATGCGCAAGGACTATATTGACCAGGGGATAAAAATCGGCGAGGAGCGAGGAGAAAAACGACTGTTTGCGCTTATGGACCGTATGACTGCGGCTGGTGAGGGAGACCGTTTCCGGCTGTTGAAGGATGATCCGGAAGCATTAAAAAGGAAATACAGGGAATACCATCTATAGAAAAAAGAAAGGGAATTCCACAATACAGGTACCCGTCCGCACGGATATCTATATTGTGGAATTCTGTTTTTGCCATATTGCTGCTCTATACTTTCTATGGAGAGAAAGCGGCAGACCGGGAGATTTCCGGCATTCAGGAACAATGTCCGGCTCAGACTCCCGCTATTTTTACGTCTTTATCAAACTCAGCATTAAAATAATAAAAATTCTTTGCATCCAGTTTCGTCTTAATCCGTTCCAGAGCTTCCCCGAACCGCTGGAAGTGTACCACCTCCCGTTCCCGCAGAAATTTTAAGGGTTCCCGCACCTCCGGGTCCGGGATGATGCGGATCAGATTCTCGTAGGTGGACCGGGCCTTCTGTTCCGCGGCCAGATCCTCGAACAGGTCTGTGACAGCATCCCCCTTGGACTGGAATTCGCAGGCATTAAAAGGCACCCCGGCCGCAGCCGCAGGCCAGATTCCGGAAGTGTGGTCCACATAATAGGCGTCGAATCCGGCGGCTTTGGCGTCTTCGGCCTTCATATTCTTTGTAAGCTGGAAAATCATGGCACAGATAAGCTCCAGGTGTGCCAGCTCTTCCGTGCCGATGTCCGTCAACAGGCCGGCAGTCTCCTTGCATGGCATGGTGTAGCGCTGGGAAAGATAACGCATGGACGCTGCCAGCTCCCCGTCGGGGCCGCCGAACTGGCTGATGATCAGGGATGCTGTTTTGGGGCAGGTCTTTGTAATATTTACCGGGTACTGTAATCGTTTTTCATAAGTCCACATGGTCACACACCTCCTTGGTTGTCCCAGGGCAGAGGTCCGTCAGACCAGGTAAAATGCTTCTGTCCCGGATATTTGGTAAAGGTTCCGGTTGTATTGCTGGTGTCCGGGCACACCTGGCATAAGGTCAGGGGCTCGAACTTGCCGGAGTACTCCTTAGTCAGCCGGCAGCGCTGTTCCCTGGCCTGGGAAAATGCCTCCATGGCATCAGGATCCAGAGGATGGGTGTCCAGATACAAAAGCAGGTCGTCCATGGTAAAGCCGATCTCCTGGATCTGCCGCAAAAGCTTTGCACGTTCAGACAAGTCTGCCACCTCCTGTCACATAAAATGGTTTGTCCAGCCCGGGGAAAATGGTTCCCTGGCCCAGTCCCACAGCCGGTTCATAAATGGTCTCCCAGGTCTGCATGGGAACCGTAGCCATGGCCAGAACCAGTTCCGCCTCCGGTGCCGGGGACGTGGGTGCCGCTGATTTACAATTGCAGAAATCCATAGATACCACTCCTTTCCTTTGGTTCGAGATTCGGCAGCCATCTTTTTGTCCGGCATAGCCGGAAAAGAAGATGCCATCCGCTAACAGTAACGGATATCTGCCTGTTCTTTAGTATGGATTCCCGGCGGGAAAATACCTTGAGAGATTGCTGTCAGGAAAGGGAGAAATGCGGGGAAAAGGAGATTCATGACAGAGTGTCCGCCCGGTCTGCTGCAAAACTTGCTGTTGAATTTCAAAAAAATTCACGATATACTAAATGTAGTTACAGGGACCAGTACATTGCTGCACCAGTCCAGATCAGGAGGAGCTATGAACCGAAAACGCATAAACGGAAAAACCATGAACCCAACAGACAGATTCCGGCCATACCGGTGTATGTGCCTTACCGCCTGCCTGGCCCTGGCCATGACGGGCACGGCCCTGGCGGAGGAGGACCGGGAGCCGGTGGAGGAGATCCGCCTGGTGTTCCGCTCGGAGATTGAGACCGGGGGAAGCAGCAGTGAGGTGGAAGTGACCACCGGGGACGGTGTATGGATTCAGTAGACGGTTCCGGCGGTGCAGATTTCCGTATTCAATCCACAAGGTGACAATCCATGCGACATTCTCTTTATATAAAATTTCTTCTGGGCTACCTGGTGTTCGGTATCCTGGGCTTTATCACCATTTCCACCTTGTCCTCCCGGCTGATGTACAGTCAGCTTGTGGAGGCAAAGACCGAGGAAATGTATGACCAGGCCAACCAGATTGCCTCGGCTTACAGCAGCTTCTACCAGGGCAAGAAGCAGGATTTAAATTCCGTGTATCCCCAGCTCCAGGCGGTGGCGGGAGTTTTGCAGGCAGACATCTGGGTGGTGAACCGCCGGGGTGTGATTGTGGTGGACAGCAACCGGTCCACCAGGTCCGGGGTTCTGATTGAGGAGTTTGACCCTACGGCAGCAGGCAACCGGTCCTACTGTATCGGCAATTATTACGGCCAGTTTCCCTATGATGTGGTGACGGTATCCGCCCCCATTACGGGAAATTACAATACTTACGGCTATGTGCTGGTGCATCTTCCCATGAACCGGATTCTGGAATCCGGCAACCGGGGGCTGAATGTGGTGTATATTACCGCAGCCATTATGCTGGTGCTTTCCTTAAGTATTCTTCTGGTCTTTGCCCTGACCGTGTACATTCCTTTAAAGAAGATTACCGCCGGGGCCAATGAATATGCCGCAGGCAACCTGGACCACCAGATCGATGTCCACACCCACGATGAAATGGGCTATCTGGCGGCAACCCTCAACTATATGTCCAGCGAGCTTGACAAGATGGAGGAGTACCAGAAGACGTTTATTGCCAATGTGTCCCATGATTTCCGGTCGCCCCTGACCTCCATCAAGGGATATCTGGAGGCTATTATTGACGGCACGATTCCGCCGGAAATGCAGGAGAAATACTTAAACCGTGTGATTTCCGAGACAGACCGGCTGAATAAGCTGACCCAGGGCCTGCTGACCCTGAATTCCCTGGACAGCAAGGGTTACCTAAGCCGGGGGAATTTTGATATTAACCGGGTGATCAAGGATACGGCGGCTTCCTTTGAGGGAACCTGCGAGAAAAAGAATATTAACTTTGATCTGACATTTTCCGACAATATCCAGATGGTGTATGCAGATATGGGCAAGATCCAGCAGGTCCTTTACAATCTCATTGATAATGCCATCAAGTTCAGTTACCAGGATTCCACCATCTACATCCAGGCTTCGGCCCGGTATGAGAAGGTCTTTGTGTCTGTGAAGGACACGGGCATCGGGATTCCCAAGGACAGCGTGAAAAAGGTGTTTGAGCGGTTTTACAAGACAGACCAGTCCCGGGGCAAGGACAAGCGGGGCACTGGACTGGGGCTGTCCATTGTCAAGGAGATTATCCAGGCCCACGGGGAGAATATTGATGTGATCAGCACGGAGGGTGTGGGGTCCGAGTTTATATTTTCATTGCCGCGGGCGGTGAATCTGGGGGAGTAGGTAAAGATTCCGGGAAGCACGGAGGAAAACAGGGCATATATGATTAATTGTGTGATAAAAAAAGTGATAAATAGGACCGGTATTTCCCAAAGCGGCAAGGGACATGGAAGAGGGAAGGCTTTTCTGCTTCTTTTGGTTTTCCTGTTCCTGGTCTTGGAGGGAAGCGCCGGCAGTGGCCCGGCGTCTGCCTGGGGGGCTGAGACACGGACGCCGGTGGGGGAGGTGCGGCTGCATGTTGCGTCGGATATTGCGCCGGGAAGCAGCGGAGGCCGTGTGACGGTTACGGCGGAAAGCGGCGGATTCCGGGTAGGGGGAACGGAGATTCTCAATGAAGATGACGACTGGATGGGCGGCATGACGCCGCGGGTGTCGGTGGAGCTTTTTGCGGACAGCGGGTATTATTTTGCAGAGACGGGAAAGAAGGGATTTGTCTTAAGCGGCCAGGAAGCTGCCTATGTGACGGCCCGGCGGACAGACAATAAGGAGACCCTGGTGCTGACTCTGCGGCTGGGAAAGCTGGAGAATGGGGACCTGACTGTGACGAATCCCCGGTGGGATGAGTCGGACGGAACCGCGGTGTGGGACACCAATCCCCGTGCCAGAAGCTACCAGGTGCGGCTCTACAGGGGGAATTCTTCTGTCACCTCCACACGGACTGCCAGTGAAAGTTATTACCAGTTTGCCGGGAGTATTACCCGGCGGGGGGATTATTACTTTGAGGTACGGGCTGTGGGAAGCGGGTCCGAGAAGGGGGACTGGGCCAGTTCCGATTCCTGGTACGTGTCTGCGGCGGAGGCCGATGATCTCAGCGACCATGTTTCTTCCGGCGGCCCCGGCGGCAGCAGCTACGGCTCCAACCGGGGGCCCGGAGTGTCCGGGGGCTATTATGATGCCGGAGGTCCCGGCGGAAGCAGCGGCGGTCCCGGTGTCAGCGGCCTGGGCGGAAACGGCGGTTACCGGACCGGGCCCGGGGTGGTTACCGGATCCGGCAGCCACTGGTGTCTGGACCAGCACGGGTGGTGGTACCAGTTTGCCGACGGCACCTGGCCCCGGAACTGCTGGCAGTGCATCGACGGCCGGTGGTACTGCTTCAATGAATCCGGCTACATCCGCTACGGCTGGCAGTATTACAACCAGAACTGGTATTACTGCGGTCCCGACGGCGCCCTCCTGGCCAATACCCGGACACCGGACGGGTATTATGTGGGGGAAGGCGGGGTGTGGATTCCGTAGGCAGCGGGTACATTATTCACGAATTTCTGCACTAGCCGTTGCATTAATCCCGAAGTAAATAGTGCAACGCTCTAGGGAAAGGCAGTATTTTTATGGACAATCAGGAGTTTGTACAAAAGCCATGGCAGTTTGATCTGGAGGTCTATATCCGTCAGGGGGAGGCAGAGCAGGCAGAGAAAAGCTATGCCTGGAAGACAGCTATCGGTCTCCAGGATGTGGATGGGCTTGAAACCTCCCAGTATCTGCTTGACACAGCAAAAGCGCATATAGAGGGAGCCATTGATATTGTCACGGCCCGGAACCGGATCGACCAGTACTATGAATCACGGTCAGAGCGGAGGCATGAGGAGCGGGAAACCGAAGAGGCGGACCGGGTGGCTGCGCGGATTGCCCAGGTGCTGGGGGAACGGACATTCCAGTTTTCACCGGCAGAATACATGACTATTCACCGGCGGCTGTTTTCCGGTATATATGATCATGCCGGAATGATCCGCACTTATAATATTACCAAAAAGGAATGGGTACTCCATGGAGAAACTGTGCTGTATGCATCCGCAGAAAGTATTAAACCTACACTGGAGTATGATTTCAGTACAGAGAAACAGTTTTCTTATGAAGGACTGCCTCTCAATGAGGCAGTAAGACATCTGGCAAAATTCGCATCGGATATCTGGCAGATTCATCCTTTCTGTGAGGGGAATACAAGAACCACAGCGGTCTTTATGGTGAAATACCTGAAAACCTTTGGATTTCCCATTAACAATGACGCCTTTGCGGACCATTCATGGTATTTCCGCAATGCGCTGGTACGGGCCAATTATAACAACCTGGTGAAGGGGATTCATGCCACCACCCGGTATCTGGAGTATTTTTTCGAGAATCTGCTGCTGGGAACCCGGCATGAGCTGAAGAACCGGTATCTGCTGGTGGATTATCAAAATGGTATCAGAGATACCAGGCAGGATGAAACACCCGATATACTTCAGGACTGTACCCTGGAGGAACTGGCAATATTAAAGGCAGTAAAGGCCAATCCGTCTGCCACGCAGAAGGCGCTGGCCGGACAGATCGGAAAGTCAGAGCGAACCGTAAGGCGGATAACTGCCGACTTACAGCAGCGGGGAATCCTGACGCGGTCCAATGGAAAAAGAAATGGGGAATGGGTAATTTCAGAACATTGAGCGTATCTGCACCCGGAGATTCTGGTCTCCGGGTGCAGATACGCTCATTTTACTGCCATATGATTCACCGGCCTAAGCCGTTCATACAGAGTCTGAAACACTTCATATCCCCAGTCATAGGATTCCCGCATCTTCCCATCCGGATAAAAAGTCTTGTCCATATGAACCATATTCCCTGCCGCTGACCGGATATCCGGGTATGCGCCGGTGCCTACGGCGGCCAGGATGGCGGCGCCCAGGGAGGCCGCTTCCGTGACCCTGGGGGTGGAGATTACTTTTCCGGTGCAGTCGGCTTTTAGCTGGAGAAGCTTGTCTGTGCGGGCGCCGCCGCCGATGGCGTGGAGCTTGCCTACCGGGATGCCGATGGATTCCAGGGCTTCTATATTCTGCCGCAGGTCATAGGCCATGCTGTCCAGGACAGCCCTGGAAATGTCGGCCTTGGTGTGGTAGGCCCGCATGTGGAGAATGGCGGCGGCAGACGCCGGGTCTGACACAGGGGTCTCGCAGCCGTTGATGTGGGGCAGCACGAACACGTCGGCAGCCCGGTCAGAGCTGCTTTCAATCAGGTAGCGGTAGGGGTCCAGGCCCCGGGCCAGGGCGTAGGCCTCCTCGGCTTTGCAGAACAGATTCTTGTACCATTTCAGAAGAACTCCGGCATTCTGGTTTAAAGACATAACCGAATACTGCCCTTCCAGAATATGGGGGATACATGGAAAATGGAACCCCAGTACCCCGTCTGCCTGGGGCATGCCCTTGTGAATGGCCATCAGTACCTCCACGGTTCCTGTGGCATTCATGGTCTGGCCCGGGTCAATGGCCCCGCAGCCGATGGTGCCGCAGGTCTGGTCATGGCTTCCCAGAATGATCCGGGTGTCCGCCGGCAGGCGGAGCATCTCTGCAATTTCCTTTCGCACCGGTCCCAGGTCTGTGGTGGCCTTTGCAGGAATGGAAAGCTGTCCGGCACGGATTCCGGCCATGGCAAGGATTTCTTCGTCCCAGCGGTATTTCTCAATATTCAGCATCATTCCCCTGCTTGCAACCGAATAATCAATGACTGCTTCCCCGGACAGACGCCAGGTAAGGTAGTCCTCCACCAGGAAGAATTTCCAGGCCCTTTGGAAGATATCCGGTTCCTGTTCCCTGAGCCACATAAGCTTGTTGACTGTGTAGATGGGAGAGAAGGGCAGCCCGGTCCGGCGGAAAATCTCCTTTTCGTCGGCATGGTCCTGCCACCACCGGTTCTGGGCGCCGGTCCGGGTGTCCACGGTGGTGATGAAATTGTACAGGGGCTGTCCCTGACGGTCAAAGGGAGCCACGGTCTGGGCCGCAGAGGACACGGCAATGGCCCGGACCGGCCGGTCTAAGCAGGCGGTCACCTGGGAAAGCACCTGCTTTGCCCCGTTCCAGATGTCTGTGGGGGACAGCTCGGCCCAGCCGTCCCTGGGGGTAATCAGAGAGTAGCCGCAGTAGGCGGATGCCAGTATATTGCCTTCCTGGTCAAAGGCCAGGGCTTTGATGCCGGAAGTTCCGGCGTCCAGTCCGATGTAACACATGGGGGTAGTCTCCTTTTTGGCAGCTTGGCTGCCGACAGTCAGAATTTGGTATCTCCCAGGGCCTTCCGCGTCTTCTGGAGATTCTCGTAATAGCGGGCCTCGTTGCGGAAGGACAGGATGGTGATCAGGGTGTCGATGACGGTCAGCTGGGCGATCCGGGAGGAGAGGGCTTCGCTTTTGTAAAGGGTCTCCGAGGAGGATGTAAACAGACTGACGTCACTGTATTTGAGGATGGGGGATTTGCCCCAGTTGGTGATGGTAATGCACCGGGCGCCGGTGTCGTGGGCCAGGGCCAGGGCTTCGATGGTACTGAGGGTGGCGCCGGAGTGGGAAATGGCAATGGCCACGTCCTTTTCCGACAGGATGGACAGCAGCATCCGCTGCATGTTGTTGTCGGTATAGGAGTAGGCGGCAATGCCGATGCGCAGCAGCTTGTTGACTGCGTCGTCGGCTACATTTCTGGAGCCGCCGGCAGCCAGGAAGACGACTTTGTCGGCTTTGCTGATGTAGTCGGCAGCGGTTTCCAGGTGCCCGAAATCCAGGACGTCCAGGGTGGCATTGAGAACCTGGGCATAGGAACAGAAGATCTTGTGGGCAATGACCGGCACGCTGTCATCCTTGGATAGGCTTTCGTGGAACTGTTTCACCGGGTCAATGGTGTCCTGGGCCACACTGATCTTCAAGGCCTGGAAGCCTTTGTAGCCCAGCTTCTTGGATAGGCGCACCAGGGTGGCTTCGCTGGTCTGGCACTGTTCGGCCATTTCGGTAATGGACATGTGGATGATTTCATTGCTGTGGCTGGCAATGAAATCGCAGATGGTCTGCTCCCGCTGGCTCAGTTTCACGGACTGGGCACTGGTTAGGAAGGAGCGTTTGCTGGGGGTGTCGGATTCCGGTGTGTGTATATGGTTCATGAGGGCCTCCTGTGGGATTGTCTGAAGAAATCATATTTATTATAGATTGTTTGAAAATTATTTTCAATATATGAAATTAATTTTCATATTTTACACAAATTACCGTATAAAAATTTGTGTAAAACTAATAAAAAACCAGAATATACGGGAAAAATATAAAAATAACTTGCAAATTCCGGCTCATAATGCTAAAATAATTTTCATAAGTTCCAGAAAAAACAGCCAAATATGAAAATTATTTTCGTCTTGAAAGGAGAAGGGGTTATGAGAAAACGGATGTTATGTATGTTGCTGGGGATTTCCATGGCAGTGTCTCTGACAGCCTGCGGCGGAGGGGCCGGGACAGCGGGAGGTAATTCGGCAGGCAGTCAGACCGAGGCAGGAAGCGGAGCCGGAAACGGAGCGGAAGCAGGCACAGCGGCAGACGCAGCAGCGGGAAACGGGACGGCAGCAGGCAGCGGCCAGGCCCAGGGGACAGCAGGCAGCGGGGCAGGGAGTTCCGGTGTGAAGACCACGTATCTGAATTTTGCCCACAACCGTTCTGAGGAGGATGCTTTCGGAATTGCCGTAAAGGAGGCCAGTGACCGTCTGTATGAGGCCACCGGCGGTGCCTATGCATTCCAGATCTATCCGTCAGGCACCTATGCGGCCCTGGGGGACTGTATGGAAGCGGTGTCCGGGGGCACACTGGATTTTGCCTGGTATGACACGGGAATGGATTATGCGGAGCGGCTGGGAGTGCTTCTGTCTCCCTTCTGCTTTGACAGTTATGACCACTGGAAGGCATTTAAGAAATCAGAGGTTTACCAGGATTTTGTCCAGGATATGAGCGATACGTGCAGTGTCCACCACTTTGGATTTTTCACCTTCGGCTTCCGTATGGTCACGGGCAATAAGGTCTGGAAGACCCCGGAGGAATTCGCCCCGGTGAAGCTGCGGATGGCAGTCCAGCCTCCTTATCCGGCCATTGCCACGGTACTGAACTGTACGGGAGAGCCGCTGGATGCCAATGAGGTGTACACGGCATTGCAGACCGGTGTGTTTGACGGGCAGGAAAATCCCTATTCCGATATTATTTCCAGAAAGTTCTATGAGGTGCAGAAGTATATCATCAAGACCGAACATGTGCTGTCCGTAGGCGGGGTGGCCTGCTCCACGAAATGCTGGGACAGTCTGGATGCAGATGCCCAGGCCGCTGTCACGGATGCGGTGAACTATATTCTGGATGCGGTGGACGATGCTACCATCAGCGGGGCGCCGGAGCAGGAGAAGTTCCTGGCAGACCAGGGCTGTGAGATCGTTACCATTGAGGACAAGACGCCTTTCAAAGACCGGGCATACCTGGTGTTTGACCAGTACCCGGAGTTTGAATCTTATTATACGAAAATTCAGGAAATTGAGTACTAATCAGGCACCCCAGGGGTACGGAGGTCTCCCAATGGAATATGTGAAAAAATGCAATGATATTCTCAAGAAAATCGAGCTGGCAGTAGGTACAGCCGGATTGTTTGTGATCTTTTTCCTGATTACGGTAAATATTATCCGGCGGTATTTTTTTCACAATGCCTGGGGATGGAGCGGGGAGCTGAACGGGTTTATCTACGCGTGGATCGCGTTTCTGTCGGCTGCTTATGCCCTGGCTGATGACAATCATGTGAAGATCACCATCCTGCGGGACCGGCTGGGGGAGAGGGCCTACCATCTGGTACGGCTGGTTACGGACCTGGTGTCTGTGGCGGGATTTGTGTGGCTGTGCTTCCCTACTTACGGGGCGCTGAAATCCATGAAATACACGGCTGCCCTGCGGTGGCCCAAGGGGCTGGTGTATTCGGGTCTGCTGGTAGGATTTGTTCTTTATATTATCCATTTCGTGATTCTGGTAATCGGGCATGTGGATTATCTCAGACACGGGAAAACATAATGGCTGCTGTTTATGGGGCATCCGCCCTGTGAACGGCAATGCGGAATAGGAGTGGAGGTGCCTTTATGGGATTTCTGTGGTTTATGCTGGTCTTTTTCCTGCTGATTCTGGTGGGCATGCCCATCACCATTGCCATGATCATCCTGTCCTTTTTTTACCTGGAGATCAAAGGGGTGCCGGTGGAAACCATGGCAGCAAACATGTTTACCGGGATGACTAACTTTGTGCTGCTGGCCATTCCCCTGTTCATCCTGACGGCGGAGGTTATGGACCGGACCAGGGTCACGGACCGGATGTTCCGTTTTGCCAATGCCCTGGTAGGCTACATGCCTGGGGGACTGGCCCATGTGAATATTATCACATCGGTGATATTTGCCGGAATGTCCGGGGCCGCGGTGGCCGATGTAGGCGGCATCGGCCATGTGTGCCAGTCGGAAATGGTCAAGAAGGGCTACAGTCCCTACTACAGCGCGGGGATTACCATGTCCTCCTCCCTGATCGGACCTATTATCCCGCCTTCCATTCCGGTGATCATCTACTCCATGGCCACCGGGGCGTCGGTAGGAAAGCTGCTGTTTGCCGGGGTGGTGCCGGGACTTCTCATGGCAGCGGCGCTGATGGTCTATGGGTTTGTCTGCGCAAAGCTTTATCACCATCCCCGGGAGCCTATGGTGCCCTGGCGGGTCTATATGTCGGAGCTGGCCCGGTCTTTTCTGGCCAGTCTGCCGGCCCTGGTGACACCGGTGATTCTGCTGCTGTGCATTTACACGGGCATTACTACCACCACCGAGGCGGCGGCCCTGGCAGTATGTTATGCCCTGTTTCTGGGGCTGGTGCTGTTCCGTACCCTCAGCTTTGCGGAATTTGTGGATTCTTTCAAGAGCGTATTTCAGAAATGCGGACCAGTGCTGCTGGCCATCCCTGCCGGCAAGGCCTTCGGCTATGTACTGACCACGGAAAATGTCCAGGCACGGCTGTATGACCTGATGTTTGCGGTGTCCGGGGGCAACCGGTGGGTGATCCTGGTTATGATCATGGTGCTGTTTCTGGTGCTGGGCATGCTGTCGGACCCCAATGTGAATATCATGCTGTTTGCGCCCATGGTGGCCTCCATTGCGGTCAGTGTGGGGTTTGACGAGATCCATTTTGGGATTCTGCTGATTCTCAATGCCATGCTAGGCAACATTACCCCGCCGGTGGGCAATGTGCTGATGGCGGTGGCGGCCCTGGAGGGCCTGGATTTTGCCAAGACCTGCCGTGCCCTGGCGCCGCCTCTGGCCGTGCTGGTGGGCGTGCTGGTGCTGCTGGTGGTTTGGCCGCCTCTTTGTACCTGGCTGCCGGGGATGATTATGTGAAACCGCCCGGACAGACGGCAGATCTTATAAGAGCGTGTGCTGCAAACCTATTATAAAGAATCTATGTGAAAAAGGAGAATTGCTATGGCAATGTTAGGAAAAGAGGTCCGTATGGGGCGTCTTGTGAATCCAGAGAGCAACAAAATGATGGCCATCACCGTGGACCATGCCATTTCCAGGGGAATCGCCCCCATGACCGGAATCCAGCCTATCCAGGAGGCCATTGACCGGATCATTGCAGGCAGACCTGACGCCATGACCATGACCAAGGGGATTGCCGAGCGGTGCATGTACCGGCATGCGGGCCAGGTGTCCCTGCTTCTGAAATGTTCCAGCTACGCGCCGGTCCATCCTACCAGGGACGTGGTCTTCGGCAGTGTGGATGAGGCTGTCCGCATGGGGGCTGACGCCGTGTCCGTGGGGGCCATGACCCTGGGGGATTTCCAGGATGTGCAGTTTGCCCAGATCGGCCGGATTGCCGAGGAATGTATGGCAAAGGGAATGCCCCTGATCGCCCATATTTATCCAAAGGGGGAGCAGGTGCCGGAAAAGGAGCGGACTTCCTGGGAGCATATTGCCTACTGCTGCCGCAGTGCCTGCGAGCTGGGGGTGGATATTGTGAAGACCACCTACACCGGGGACCCGGATTCCATGGCAAAGGTGATTTCCTGCGTGCCGTCCAGCTTCCGGGTGGTGATCCAGGGAGGCGATGCCTGTAAGACCCTGGATGATTATTTACATATGACACGGGATGCCATGGACTGCGGCGTAGGCGGGGTTACCATGGGGCGGTTTGTGTGGGATTATAAGGATGTGACAGCCCTGGTTATTGCCCTGCGGTACATGATTCATCAGGGCTACAGTGTGCGGGAGGCAAAGGAGCTGCTGGAGCAGCTGGAGCATGACAGGAATTATGAGGCGTTCTGAGGGAGGCTGACAGGACAATGAAAATTGTAATTTTGGATGGTTATACGGAGAATCCGGGGGACCTGGACTGGGGATGTCTGGAGGAGCTGGGGGAGGTTGTGGTGTACGACCGGACGGATGTTTCTTCGGAGGAGCAGATCATTTCCCGCATAGGCGGCGCGGAGGTGGTGGTGACCAACAAGACGCCGGTGTCCAGGCGGGTAATGGATGCATGCAGGATTCGGTTTATCGCAGTGCTGGCTACCGGATACAATGTGGTTGACTGGGAGTATGCCAGGGAAAAGGGGATTCCCGTGTCCAATGTACCCGCTTACGGGACCGCTGCAGTGGGGCAGTTTGCCATTGCGCTGCTTCTGGAGATTTGTCACCATATCGGCTATCACGACCGGACAGTCAAGGAGGGAAAGTGGCAGAACTGTCAGGACTGGTGCTACTGGGATTATCCGCTGATGGAGCTGGACGGAAAGACCATGGGGATCATCGGTTACGGGCGGATCGGCCAGACCACCGGGCGGATCGCCAGGGCCATGGGCATGCGGGTGCTGGCTTATGACAAGAATGGGGGAGAGGGGCACGTGGATCTGGACCAGCTTCTGGCCCAGTCGGATGTGATCGCCTTACACTGTCCCCTGTTCCCGGACACGGAGGGCATCATCAACCGGGAGACCATCGGGAAAATGAAGGACGGAGTTATCCTCATCAACAATTCCAGAGGTCCCCTGATTGTGGAAAATGACCTGGCAGATGCATTAAACTGTGGAAAAGTCCGGGCAGCAGGCCTGGATGTGGTGTCCACGGAGCCGATCCGGCAGGACAATCCCCTTCTGACAGCCAGAAACTGTATCATCACGCCCCACATTTCCTGGGCTTCCAGGGAAAGCAGGCAGCGGATCATGGACTGTACCGTGGAGAATATCCGGGCCTGGATGCAGGGGGATGGGACGAATGTGGTGAATGACTGTGAATAGTAACAACGGATAGCTGGACAAAAGCCGCCATTGGCGGCTTTTGTGTTGTCCGGCAGGATGGATTATGGTATACTGGCAGTGATGAAACTGTTATGGAAAAAATCCAGGAGAAACTAAAAAAGGGGGAACTGCCGTGACCACACAAGTCAAAGGAAAATGCAAATACTGTGGAAAAGAGTACACAAGAAGCTATATTATGCGCCATCTTGCTTCCTGCAAAGCCAGGAAGGAAAGGGATGAGGGGCAGCAGGGCAGGAAGAAGTGCGGATATTTTGATCTGCTGGTTTCCGGAAAATACAACCGGGATATGTGGCTGGCAATTGAGGTGACAGAGAACGCCCCATTGCAGGAAGTGGACACTTTTCTGCGGAATATCTGGCTGGAATGCTGCGGCCATCTCAGTGCATTTGAGATTAATGGAACCAGCTATGAATCCCATCCTGATCTGGATGATTTCTGGGGGGAGCCTGCGGAAAGCATGAACTGCAGGCTGAAAAACATTTTGGAAAAGGGCATGGTCTTTCGCTATGAATATGATTTTGGTTCCACCACAGAGCTGGTCATCCAGGTGGCAAACTACAGGAAGGCACCTGAAAAGAGGGATGTGCTGACCCTTTTGTCACGGAATGAGGCGGAAGAGTATATATGCTGGCGGTGCGGGAAACGGCCGGCAGTGTATGTAGATACCAATGAGGTGGACCCCTGGGGGTATCATGGCAAAGAGGCATTTGTATGTGAGAAATGTGCGGATAAGTATTATGGGGATGATTTTTATTTTCTCAATGTGTGCAATTCCCCGCGGATGGGGATCTGCGGATATGAGGGCAGCAGGTTTTACCCGGATCAGTTTGTGCCTGATGTAAGTGTCCCGGCCGGAGACCAGTCCAAAACTCCATCCGGACGGAAATAGGAAAGGAATACGGTTATGGTCATACTCATCACCGGCGCCAGCCACACGGGCAAGACCAGGCTGGCCCAGAGTCTTCTGGAAGCATACAAATATCCATATCTTTCCCTGGATCATCTGAAAATGGGACTGATCCGGAGCGGCAACACCTGTCTGACCGTGGAGGACGATGAAGGGCTGACGGATTATCTGTGGCCCATTGTCCGGGAGATGATAAAAACAGCTATTGAAAACAGGCAGAATCTGGTGGTGGAGGGCTGCTATGTGCCCTTTGACTGGGAGAAGGACCTGGATGCACAATATCTGCCTTTTATCCGGTATATCTGTCTTGCAATGACGGATGACTACATAGACAAGCATTTTGGCGAGATCAGGGGGCATAGCTGTGATATTGAATCCAGGATGGATGATTCTTTCTGTACTGTGGAACAACTGAAAAGGGACAACCGGATGTACCGGGAGGGATGTGCGCGGTATGGAAATCCGGCGGTCCTGATTGACGGAGACTATGAGGGAACCATGGAACGGGTTTTATCTGATTGTGCCAGTTTGATTATTGGCCGGATGGAGCACTAGCCTAGGAGGGAATATGATACTGGAAACAGAGCGGTTATATCTTCGGGAAATGAACCAGGGGGATTTCCATTCCTTGTGTGAGATTTTGCAGGATGAAGAAACCATGTATGCCTATGAGGGAGCATTTAGCAGCCAGGAAGTCCAGGAGTGGCTGGACAGGCAGCTTGCCCGGTATGATAAGTGGGGCTTTGGCCTGTGGGCCGTGGTCCTGAAAGAGACCGGTGCCCTGATCGGCCAGTGCGGACTTACCATGCAGCCCTGGAAAGACCAGGAGGTTCTGGAAATCGGGTATCTGTTTAACCGGTCTTACTGGCATAATGGGTATGCGGCGGAGGCCGCAAAGGCCTGCAAAGAGTATGCCTTCCAGGTGCTGAAGGCAAAGGAGGTCTGCTCCATTATCCGGGATATTAATGCGGCTTCCCGGCAGGTGGCAGTCCGCAACGGCATGACAAAGGCAGATTCCTGGATTAAATATTACAAGGGGGTGGATATGCCCCATGACAGGTTTGTGGTGTATGCGATTGGGGATTGTTCATAATGGAATAGGGATACAATAAACGTATGGAGGTGCAGGAGAATGCTCAATATTTATTATGGGAATATGCCGGAGGCCATTTTCAATACCTCTGTCTATTTCAAAAATGCATATGAGGACACATGGATTACAGATCCTGTCGCAAGAGAAATGATCCTGGATATTGACAAATCCGTGGTTCTGGACAGTGCAGTCATCGACAGTCCGGTTATGGGAAAGATAGCCCCGGTCTCACTTTCCGGAGGCGTGAAGACACTGATACTCATGAAGAATGAACGCTCCAGGGTGTTTAATGCATCTACGTGCGGAGACAACTGTGCAAGGTGGATTCTGAAGTTGGCTGAAACAGATGAGCTTACCATTAACCTGCGTCATCTGATGGACTTTGGCGAAAAAACTTTTGATATCCGCATTATGAATACGGGGCAGATTGTTCACAGTATGAAGGAGCTTGTTCCAATTGCCGGTTTATATGTATAAGAGGTACCGTAAATGAAAGGAAGCCACAAAATTATTGTACAGAATAAACGGATTCGGTACGACTTTGAAATCAGAAGAAACATTACAGTTATCCGTGGAGACAGTGCCACTGGTAAGACCGCACTGGTAGACATGATCCGGGAGCATTACGAAAATGGAGAGGCCAGCGCCATTGAACTGGTCTGTGATAAGGAATGCACTGTGCTGGATGGCCGTACATGGGCCGGACAGCTTTCCATGATGAAGGATTCCATCGTATTTATTGATGAAGGGAATGACTTTGTCATGAGTGATGATTTTGCCGCTGCGGTCCAGAATAGTGACAACTATTTTGTTATTGTAACCAGAGATGCTATCCCGTCTCTGCCGTATAGTGTGGAAGAAATTTATGGTATTCGGAATTCCGGCAAATATGGATCTCTGAAACGGACCTATAATGAGTTTTATCATTTGTATCCGCTGCCGGAATATGATCAAACCATTAAGCCTGAGACCGTGATTACAGAGGACTCCAATTCTGGT
Source organism: uncultured Lachnospiraceae bacterium (assembly GCA_910577765.1). GTDB lineage: Bacteria > Bacillota > Clostridia > Lachnospirales > Lachnospiraceae > Brotaphodocola. The sequence continues at coordinate 2,058 of CAJTOV010000055.1, read as the reverse complement.
TTTCAGTTTTTTGAGGGTATCTGCAAAAGAAATGGAAGAATCACATGTATCAGCTCCCAGGGGAAGTCCAATATTTTTGCTTCCGTTGTAAGTCAGCAGAATAGGAACATTTTGGTGATTATATCGAAAGCAGGGATTATTTTAGCTGGGAACGATATTTCACCGCACAACTTATTGAGCTTGCAGAGGGAAGCTATTTGAAGTATTCGAAAAGGAAGCTGAATCCGGTTTATCTACAGGTTAAGGCTTCGGAGAAAATTTTGGCAGTGATGAATCGGGTGGACCTGGGGCATGTTTGAGAAAATACCGAAAGGAGCAGGAACATTATGACCAATATTATGGAATTCGCCAGCCGGGAAGCATTCCGAACATGGCTGTCCGACAACTGCCAGTCCAGCGAAGGCGTGTGGCTTTTATTTGGCAAAGCCGGTGGACCCAGGACAGTAAAAGCAGCAGAAGCCCTGGAGGAAGCCCTCTGTTTTGGCTGGATTGACGGACAGATGCAGAGCATTGATGATCAGACATACAAGAAATATTTCTCCATGCGGCGTGATAAAAGCAAATGGTCAGAGAAAAATAAGGCACTGGCCATAAGTCTTGAAAAGCAGGGGCTTATGACGGATTTCGGCAGGGCGAAAATAGAGGAAGCCAGGAAAAACGGCCAGTGGGATGCGCCAAAGCCTGCGGCAGTTACCCAGGAACAGATTGACCAGGTCGGTGAACTGCTGGAAGGGTATGAGCCTGCCTATACTAATTTCCAGGCCATGTCCTTATCCGTAAAGAAGACCTACACGAAAGCGTATCTGGACGCAAAGACAGATGCCGGACGGGAGAAGCGGATCGCCTGGATGGTGGAACGGCTTAATCAGAATCTGAAACCTATGTGATGGTTTTTTGGTGGAAAGGGGCATCCTTTTGCCCCTGAAAAACATCAAGGACAAGAAGCATCAAGGGAAAGAAACATCAGGCGAACGCCCGCATTTTCTTGCCCAGCATAGCCGGGCAGGAAGATGCCCTCCGCGTACAGTAACGATTTCCCGGCTAATCTGTCACCCAAATTCATTTCTGCTTGACATGGCCAGCAAAAAGTGTTATATTGAGTGCAATCTGAAATGCACACAAACAACTCTCTGATGACTCTTTGATTCATGCGCTGCTGTTTTGGCACGGCAGCGTTCAGACAATTTCAAGCACTTCCCGGGAAGTGTCCTTGTTTTACCACATAGGCCATGATAAAATAGACGAAAGCGAAGGTGATGGGTATTGGCAGCCAGAGATGCTGTGACAAAGAATTACATGAGAAATACAAAGATTTTTGCGGATGCATTTAATTTCCTGCTTTATGGGGGCAGGTCTGTGATTGATCCGGATAGACTGCACATGATGGACACGGCGGAGATTGTTCTTCCCTTTGGGGAGGATGGGACAGCCGCTCCCACACAGAAATACCGGGATAATCTTAAGTATCTGACAGCCATGGAGGATGGGCAGGCCGCTTATCTGCTGCTGGGGGTAGAGGCCCAGTCGGAGGTTTCCTACGCAATGCCAGTCCGGGATATGCTCTATGATGCCATGCAGTATGCACAGCAGGTGGAAAAGGCAGCCAGGTCCCATAGAGAAGAAGCCAGGAAGCAGCAGGAGAAAGAGCAGCAGGGAATGGAGTACAGAGAAAACGGACAACAGAATCTTTCCGGCGGGCATGTCCGGCATTCCGGAAAAAGGGAGCGGATCAGCAGCGGGGAATTTCTGGGAGGTTTTTACAAGGGGGACCGTCTGCTTCCGGTCATTACCCTGGTTCTGCTGTTCAGCCCGGACCCCTGGGATGGCCCCATGAGCATCCATGAAATGCTGTCTGATGTGGAAGAGGAGCTCCTGCCATTTATCGCAGATTACCGGATAAATCTGATTGCACCGGCAGCTATGGATGCAACGTCCATAGAGCGGTTTCAGAGCAGCCTGCGGCAGGTTCTGCTCTACATCAAATACTCCAGAGACAAGAAACAGCTAGTACATCGTTGCATTAATCCCGAAGTAAATAGTGCTTGATATTCGTGTCAG
>CAJTOV010000054.1 GCA_910577765.1 uncultured Lachnospiraceae bacterium | reverse complement strand
AGCCAGCTTGACGTCTGTTTTCGTCCAGTTTTCCCCGCCCCGTGAACTGTAACCAGCATAAAAATGGGGTGATCCGGCGATCGCCCCATCTCTCACTCCTCCGTTACCTTCACCATCCGGTATCCCACCCCGATATGGGTCTGGATATACTGGTGGGACCCGGACGGCTTCTCCAGCTTCCGGCGCAGGGTGGCCATAAACACCCGGAGAGACCCCACATCCTTTTCCCAGCAGCTGCCCCACACACTCTGGGTAATGAACTTGTGGGTCAGTACCTTCCCGGTGTTCTGGGCCAGCAGGCAGAGCAGCCGGTATTCCATTGGGGTCAGGTGCATTTCCTCCTCTCCCAGGAAGGCACAGCCTGCGGCGTAGTCGATCCGCAGCTGGCCGTTGACATACACAGCCTGCTGGCCGCTGCCCTGCATCAGGGCAAGACGGCGCTGGGTGACCCGCAGCCTGGCCAGCAGCTCTTCCACGGAAAAGGGTTTGGTCAGGTAGTCGTCTGCCCCTGCGTCCAGGGCATCGATTTTGTCACTGTCCTCGCTTCTGGCACTGATGACGATCACCGGCACATGGGACCAGTTGCGGATTCGCCGGATCACCTCCACCCCGTCCATGTCCGGCAGTCCCAGATCCAGCAGGATCACATCCGGGTTGTGGGAGGCTGCCTCCATGACGGCTGTCTTTCCGTTGGCCGCCACGGTAAAGCGGTAGTCATGGGCTTTTAAGGTGGTGGTAATCAGGTTGCGCACAGGCGGGTCATCCTCCACCACCAGAATCTGGAATTTATTCATATGCAATCACCTCCTGAAGGGGAAGCAGGAAGGAGAACAGGGCTCCCTGGGGCTGGTTGTCCGTCACCTGGATGGACCCTTTGTGGGCCTCGGCAATGGCCCTGCACAGATAGAGACCAAGACCAATACTCCTGCGGTTATCGGCAATTTTGCTGGTTCCGCAGTAGAATTTGTCGAAGATTTTCTCCTTCTCCTGGTCCGGGATTCCGCTTCCGTTGTCTGCTACGGACACCTGTGCCATGTCCCCGCAGATGCAGGTGGTAACCACCACCGTGGAACCGGGCTCCGTATATTTCAGGGCATTGTCCACAAGATTTACAATTACCTGGACCACCAGTCTGGCGTCGGCCTGCACCAGAAGCAGGTTCTGGTCACTGACCACCGAAAGCCGGTGCCGTTCTGCCTTGCGGCGGATGTGGTTCATGGCCTCTTCCACCAGGTCGCCCAGCAGCTCCGGGGAGGTGTGGAGCGTCATACGTCCTTCCTCGATCCGGGTGGCATACAGCAGGTTCTCCACCAGACTGGTAAGCCACATGGAATCGTCGTAGATATCCGAATAAATCTGCTGCCGTGTTTCATCATCAAAGCTGCTGCCGTGGCATAACAGGTTGCTGGCATTGCCGGAGATGGTGGTCAGGGGAGTCCGCAGGTCATGGGAAATGGTCCGCAGCAGGTTGGCCCGCAGCTGCTCGCTTTCGGCCAGAACCGCGGCAGCCTCTTTCTCCCGGACGTTTTTTTCGTTTTCCAGGGCCAGGGCGCATTCCCCCAGAATGGACAGCAGGATGCCGTATTCCGTGGCTTCCAGGGGACGGTGCTCCGCCTCAATGCCCACCACTCCATAGACCCGTTCATTGACCCGCAGGGCCAGATACAGATACCGGGAATCGGACAAGGTGTCTGTGGTGGCGCCTGCAACGTGGTTGTTGTGGAGGACCCACCGGGCGGTGGGGCCTTCTTTTTCCAGGTCATAGGACTGGTCCGGGCCGGAACCCGGCTCCGGGCCAGGGGGCCGGTTCCAGCCCCGGGGCTGTTTCTGGCTGCTTCCGGGACAGAACAGCCTGGGGGCAGAAAGCTCCCCCTCCAGATTGTCGAAAATCACCAGGTTCCGGTTCAGCAGTTTCATGATCTGCCCGGCTGTGGCGTGGAGGATTTCCTCCCGGCTGCCGGCCCTGGACAGAAGCTTGTCCGTATCAAAGAGAATCTTGGTTCTGTAGGCCACCCTGGCCGACTGGCCTGCCTGGTCCTTGTAGCGGATGGCAAAGGTACCGGTAATATAGGCCGTGACAAACATCACCACAAAGGTCACCGGATACCCGGTGGCATAGGCGGTCAGGGAAAACCGCGGGTGGGTAAACAGGAAATTAAAGATAAACACGCTGGCAATGGAGGAAACCAGGCTGTATATCTGGTGGGAAGTGGCCGTGGAGGTCAAAAGCACTCCCAGGATATAGACCATGATAATATTGGCCTCCGTAAACCCAAGCCGGTAAAAGCCCAGACTCAGCAGGGTAGCCCCGGACAGGATGCACACACTCCAGGCCGTATTCATCACAATACCGGACAGACGCCGGTCCGCTGCCTTTCTGGGCTGGTAGGAGGTGTCTGCGCCCTGGTCCGGAATGATGTGGATATCCATCTCCGGCACATAGGATATCAGCTGCCCGGTCAGGGGCATTTTCCCAAACAGGCGCTTCCGGGCAACACTGCTCTGCCCCAGGACGATCCGGGTGATGCCGGAGAGACGGGCAAACTCTGCGATCTGGTAGGCCACATCCTCCCCGTAGACCGTCTCGATCTGGGCACCCAGCTGCTCTGCCAGACTCTGGTTGTCCCGAAGCCGCTGCCGGTCTCCGGCAGATGCTGCCTTAAAATCCGGGGTTTCCACGAACAGGGCCGTAAACTGGCTGCTGAAAGCACCTGCCATTCTGGCGGCGGTGCGGATAATTCTGGCATTGGAGGGGGCGGAGGAAAGGCAGACCAGTATGTGCTCATCCGTATGGAAACTGCTTTTCTGTCCGGGCCCGGCCAGACGTTTCACCCGGTCTGCGCAGCGGCGCAGAGCCACCTCCCGCAGGGCTGTCAGCTGCTGGGCCGTCAGAAGGGAATCGGCGGTGTCGGATTCCCGTAGGCGTTTCAGAAGCTCCTGGGGTTCGATGTCGATCAGCTCCACCTGGTCCGCCTGGTCAAAGACCGAATCGGGAATCCGGTCCCAGGCAGTGATGCCGGTGATGGCGGTAACCGTATCGTGAAGGCTTTCCAGATTGGCCACATTGACGGTGGTATACACGTCAATGCCGGCCTGGAGCAGTTCATGAATATCCTGATACCGCCTGCGGTGGCGGCTGCCAGGAGGATTGGAATGGGCCAGCTCATCCACCAGGATCAGGTCAGGCCTGCGCTCTAAGGCCCGGTCCAGGTGGAATTCCTCCTGGCTGTTTTCCTTCCTGCCCTGTATGTCTTCCGGCCCAGGTTCCAGCTGCTCGATCCCTTCCAGCAGGACCAGGGCTTCCCGGGAAATGCCGGGGGAAATATACCCGGCCACCACATCCACTCCCCGGGACCCGGCCCGCCTGGCATCCTTTAGCATGGCAAGGGTCTTTCCGATGCTTTCGGCATAGCTGAAATATATCTTCAGATGTCCTTTACGGCTCTGCTCCACAGCCTTCACTTCCCTTCTGGGTTCTGGAAATCATGACTGTCCAGCTCCGGCTGAACGGTTACAGTTTACCACAAAAGCAGGAAACAGGGAATAGAAATCTTAAATGTGAAAGCATTTCTGGACCGCTTTCTGCATACCCAGTACCAGGATGGACTGGTCTCCGGTCAGTTCCATATCCGGGATAACGTTCATGTTCAGCCTTCCGTGGTCCCGGACTCCCAGGACATTGATGCCGTATTTGCGGCGGATGTCCAGCTGGAGAATGGTCTTGTGATTCCAGTCCGCGGGAATAGACAGCTCGAAGATGGAATAGTCTTTATCCAGCTCAATGTAATCCAGGATGTGTTCCGAGGAACAGCGGGTGGCTGTCCAGGAGGCAAGCTGCTTTTCCGGATAGACCACTTCGTCGGCGCCGTTGCGCATAAGGAATTTCTCCTGGATGCCCCGTGAGGCCCTGGCAATGACCTTCTTTGCCCCCAGTTCCTTTAAAAGGGATGTGGTCTCCAGGGAATTCTGGAAGCTTTCCCCGATAGCCACGATACATACGTCAAAATTGGCGATGCCCAGGGATGAGATAAACTCCTCATTGGTGCTGTCACCGATCTGGGCGCTGGTCACATAGGCCAGGGCGGAATTGACCCGCTCCTCGTCTATATCCACGGCCATGACCTGGTGGTGCAGGTCATTGAGCCGCATGGCAATGTGTCTTCCGAATCTTCCAAGTCCGATCAGTAAGATATTTTTCATTATGTCAGCCTCCTTTTCTGTATGCATACGCTTCAGCCCGGCGGCCTTTTTCCAGGCAGTCCGGCTGTTCTGTATCCGTTCCTATCCAACCATCAGTTTCTCCTGGGGCAGTCTGGCCGTGTTGCCCTGGCGTCTTCCGGCCAGCGCCGCGAAGATCAGGGTCAGGCCTCCCACCCGTCCTATGTACATCAGTGCAATCAGAATCCCCCGAGATACCGGTCCCAGACCAGGGGTGATGCCCAGGGTCAGCCCCACTGTGGCCACTGCCGAGGCAGTCTCAAAAAGGCAGTCCAGAAGGGGAAGCTCTTCTACCCGGCTTATGACAAACCCGCCTGCCAGAAACAAGGCCATATACAAAGTCAGGATGGTCACCGCGTTGCGGATGGTGTCCGGGTCGATCCTGCGGCCATAGAAATGGGTGTGTTCCTTGTGACGGAATACGGAGATTCCCGTGGACAGAAGCACTGCCAGGGTGGTGGTCTTCATCCCTCCGGCAGTAGAGCCCGGAGACCCTCCCACCAGCATCAGAAGCATCAGGATTCCCACTCCCGTCTCACTGAGCAGGTTTAAGTCCATGGTGTTGAATCCTGCGGTTCTGGGTGTCACCGACTGGAACAGGGAACCCCAGATCCGCCGTGCCATGGGTACATCCGCAAATTCAAAAAAGAAAAAATACAAAGCCGGAATCAGGATCAGCCACAGGGTTGTGGCCAGAATCACCTTGGTCTGCATCCGGTATCTCCTTACCTGGAACTTATGGCACCCCATATCCTCCCAGGTGAGAAAGCCGATGCCGCCGATGACAATCATGGCAACAACTGCCGTATTGATCCATGGATCTTCCACAAAACAGGTCAGGGAGGAATAGGGGCTCCGGATTCCCATCAGGTCAAAGCCTGCGTTGCAGAAGGCGGATATGGAATGGAACAGGGCGTACCACAGTCCCCTGGCCATGCCCAGTTCCCGGCAGAAAGCAGGCGCCATTACCAGAGCTCCTGCCAGCTCAAAGACCAGCGTCATGCGGATGATAAAGCCTGTCAGGCTCACAATTCCCCCTACCTTGTGTGCGGAGATAGCCTCCTGCATGGTACTGCGCTGCTTTAAACTGATCTTTTTTCCTGACAGGATGACAATGGCCACAGCCATGGTCACCACGCCCATACCGCCGATCTGGATCAGAACCAGGATTACCCCCTGGCCAAAGAACGTCCAGTAGGTGGCCGTGTCCTGGACCACAAGTCCGGTGACGCAAACCGCCGAGGTGGCCGTAAAAAGGGCATCCCCGAAGACTGCCCCCTGACCGTCGCAGGTAGCTGCCGGCAGCATCAGAAGCAGGCTTCCGGCCAGAATCACGGCAGCAAAGCCCAGAATGATGATTTGTGACGAAGACAGACGCCGGACCATTCCTCCCATAAATACCTCCCCAATCAGTTATAAATCGTGTCCATTTCCCGAAGGGTATGGAAAACAGCAGAATCATTTGCCGTTTACTATAATTTTATTATGGGCCAGGAGACGTGAAATGTGTATTAATGTAATGGTTCTGGCGTTAAGATTGTATTAAGGCACACAGGAAGGCTGCAGGAGGATTGCTTTTTACATGAATGAGCAGTATACTTAACCATATGAATGGAAGGAGGAAAGACAAAATGAAAATACTGGATGCAAAAAGCTTTGCAGCAGGACTGGTCACCGGCACCCTGGGGATCACCACGGTGTTTGCGGCAACCGGGATACAGTCGGCTGTTTTAAGCGGTACTGCCATGACCCTGAACGGAACGCCCCTGCCCCTTGACAGGTCCCTGGTTTCGGTTACCATGGAGCAGGAGCCGGAGGCTGTTTTGTACGCACCGGCAGAGGAGCTGCTGGCAAAGCTTGGATATACCCTCCGGTATGACAAGGAAGGCCATACCCTGGAGGTCCTTTCTGACGGCAGTCTTCCCCGGGAAACCGCTGCTGCGGCCCTTCCGGAAGGAAATGTGGCCATAAACGTAGCCAGTCATGCCGGCCAGAAGAACCTGGCAGAATCCGGCTCCTTCCAAGCAGAGGATCACCAGACCCTGGTTCTTAAGGTTACTTCGGATATCCGGGGCGGGTCCGTGGACCTGTTCTTATTTGACCCCAGCGGTAAGGAACAGCGCATGACCATAGAGTCCGGGGACATGACCAGGGAGATTCCCCTGGAAAAGGGGACCTGGCAGTACAACTGTTCCGGTCTGTTCAAAGACGGCGGAAGCATACGGATCACCGGAACCATCCGGTAAACCGGCATGAAGAAAACATACCCTCCGTAAGCAGGGGGACATCCGCCCTGCTTACGGAGGGTATTTCCATTACCAGTCCTTTACAGAACCGTCAAAGGCCCGTTTGGCCTCATTGCTTCCACGCTCATTGGCCGGATACCGCAGGGAAGCATCCTCTGCCAGCTCCACGCCGATGCCCGGGGCCTCCGGGATCACCATACAGCCGTTTTCAAAGCGCAGAGGCTCCTTTACCATGGCATCCTCTGCCCCGTTCAAGCAGAAGCCCGGCAGCTCCTGGATACCCAGGTTGGGAATGCAGGCACAGAGCTGTAAGCAGGCAGCCGTGGACACAGGGCCCAGGGGATTGTGGGGGATCACCAGCACATCGTGGGCTTCCGCCACGGCACAGATCTTCTTGCTGGTGGTGATGCCTCCTACGGCGCACACGTCCGGACGGATATACTGGGCCGCCCTGCGGGACAGAAGCATTTCAAATTCTTTTAAGTCAATGAACCGCTCTCCGGTGGCAATGGGCACATGGACTTTGGCAGCCACCTCTGCCATGGAGTCTATGTTGTCCGGGGTGATGGGGTCCTCCAGCACCATGGGGCGGTACGTTTCCACCTCCCGGCCAAAGGCCACGGCTTCCGGCACGGTCATGCCCCGGTGAACCTCCAGAATGAAATCAAAGTCATTGCCCACTGCCTGGCGGCAGATGCGGACCTTCTCAAGCTCGTCTTCCACCCGGCCGGAGAAGAACTCGTCCCGGCCGTCATTGGCACTGCGGACAGGGCCGTTGACAAAGATCTTGGCTGCGGTAAAGCCCTGGTCCTTCAGCTCCCGGTAGCTTTTGGTCAGAGACTCCGGGTCCATGGCCTTGCTCATGGGGGAAGCGTAGACCCGGATCTTATCCCGGACCCGGCCGCCCAGAAGCTCATAGACCGGTACGCCCAGCTTCTTTCCCTTTATGTCCCAGAGGGCAATATCAATGGCCGAAATGGCACTCATGATCACAGACCCCCGGAAATAGACGGACCGGTAGAAATTCTGGTTAAAATCTTCAATCCGGAAGGGATCTTTGCCAATCAGGTACGGGATAAATTTCTCCACTGCTGCTGCCGTGGCACCCAGATACCCCCAGTTGCCGGCCTCTCCCAGGCCCACGATTCCTTCGTCTGTATAGACCTGGACAAACAGGTAATGTTTCGCGAAAACCAGTTTTACGTCAGTAATCTTCATGAGGAACTCTCCTTTCTAAAATGCCGGGAACACGGTCATGGTATAAGCGATGTATACCACCGGCAGAATCAGGGTAATCAGGGCGCCGCTTTTTACCAGGGATTTTAAATCATATCCAGCATCCCCCATACACATGGCCACTGCCGGGGTTGCCATGGGAGTCAGAAAGGCTGTCAGGCTTCCGGCATTGACCAGCAGGATCAGTCCGATGGGGTTGGCACCCAGGGCCTGGCAGGTCAAAAGACAGATGGGCACGAACACGGCGGACACGGCCCGGTTCAGCATAAACTGGGTAATCAAAAACGGAATGATGAAGAACAGTGCGCCCAGCAGGTAGCTGTTGTGGGTGCCGCCTACGGCTGCGGCCAGCCAGCTTCCGATGGCATCTCCGGCTCCCGTGCTGGTCAGGCCCGTACCCAGGGCCAGGGCTCCTACAAACAGCATCAGCATATCCCAGGGAATATCCCGCAGGGCTGCCCGCTGGTCCAGAACCCCGAACACCACCATAAGAAGGGCTCCCAGCAGGGCGATGAACCAGGTCTTCATGTGAAGCTGTGCAGAGAAGATCAGGGCCACGATGGTTACAAAGAAAATGATGATTCCTGCCTTGTCTGCAAAGGGAGACAGTTTTTCCTGCTCTCTCTGGCCGCTTCCGGATTTGGCTGTAATAGGCAGAACCGGCTGGTCCGGGCAGAATTTCGGTCCCAGAAACAGTGCCCACAGAACAGAGACAATCAGCACCGGCCAGGCTCCCACCAGGAAGTAAATGGGCTGGAAGGTCTGCTCAAATCCATAGGTTTCCATGAAGCCGGTGAACTGTCCGGCCTGCTGAATGGCCGTAGGCAGCGGAAGAATTCCGCAGCAGGACACACAGATCACCATCATGGGAAACATTACCTTGGAGCGGCTGGTGCCGGTGCTGTCACAAAGAGCCGCCAGCAGCGGGGAGACAATGGCATACACCACCATGGGGCTGGCAATAAAGTTGGTGAGAACCGCAGCCAGCAGCAGGTATCCCAGATAGGCCATCCGGAAAGACCCATGGGTCATTTTCATGAGCCCGTTACACATTCCGTCCACAATGGAGGTCCGCCGGAATCCGGCTGCCACAATAAACATGGTGCCCATGAGAAGGGTATTGGTGTTGGAAAATCCCCCCAAAGCCCCGGCATCGTCGATACACCCGGTAATATAAAGGGCCGCCATGGACAACAGCGCCGTCACCCACATGGGAATCCTGTTCAGCATATAGCTTACCAGCGTCACGGCAAAAATCACAATACAGATCATCAGTTTCGAATCCATAAGATAAGTACCTTCCTTTCCTTTGTTTTCCGGTATGCTTAGCATACCCTGGTAACTGTCCTTATCCTATCAGATCCGGAGAACCCTGTCGTTGGAAATATTCGCGGATTTTTGATTCCTCCATGCTCCGGAACAGGAGCTGCGGCTCTTCCACAAGGAAAATGAATATAGAAAAATCCAAATATTTTCCCTGTCTTTGTCTCCCCTTGTCTACTATGAGCCCCTTAAAAACCATATAAAAATTGTACAATCCCCGTCTGAATGGCTGCTGTTTCCGCTGAAATTCCCCTAAGATACTGCCAGGTCTTCATTGACAATCCCCATGGAATCCGCTATCCTTAAACCATCCATCCAAACATTCCCATAGGGAAAATATTTGGATAGGAGAAAGGAATCCGCCCCATGGAAAAAGACTGCCATGAGCTTCAGTACCCCAGGGACAACCTATACCTGTCCTGCTATGTAAACGAGAGCCTTAACTACCGCTATCACTGGCATCCGGCTGAATATGAATTCCAGCTGGTCCTTTGCGGCAAACAGGAATTCTGCTGCGGAAAAGAGAACTTTGTCATGGAAGAGGACGATCTGGTGCTGGTGGAGCCCAATGCCGGCCACGCCTCCTTTTCCACCACCTTAAACACCAGGGCCCTGGTGATCCGGTTCTCCGCCCTGGCCTTTCAGCCTTTTCTGAAAAAAGGCGAAAGCTTCTCCTTCCCGGGCCTGCGTTCCTCCGTGGATACCCGCAGGGACCCACGCTATACCCGGCTCCGGTTCTATGCTGCCCGGCTGCTGGACGCCGCATCCCGGAAATCCTCTTATTCCCAGCTGGCTGCCAAAGGAAGCGCCCAGCTTCTGCTGGCCACCCTGCTGGAAGACTGGGACCCTCCGGTCACGGCCACCCAGCCGGAGCAGAACGAGGCCCAGCAGGAGCTGATGCAGCGGCTGGCCCGGTATATGGAGGAACACTACCAGGAAAAGATCACCCTGGAAGACCTGGCCCGGTTCTCCCAGTACAACCGGACCTACATCTCCACCCTGTTCAAGAATATGGTTGGAATCAATTTTTACGATTATCTGATGCGCATCCGCCTGAAATACGCCCTTCTGGACCTGGCAGATGACAAGAAGAACCTGACCCGGATTGCCCTGGACAATGGATTTTCCGACTTAAAATCCTTTAACAGCCGGTTCCGGGAGATTTTCCAGTACTCTCCCGCCCAGTACCGCCAGAGAGTCTCCCGGGACTGTGTGCTCCACGCCCTGGGAAGACGTCTGGTTCCTGTGGAAGATCCGCTGGTACGGGAGAAGCTGGAACGGTTTATGGATATACGGAATGATTCACCGCATTGACAATACATACGATACCTGCTTTTCGCTCTGTAAACATGGTTATGGACCGGAATCCCCCGGATACCGGATCTCCTGCCTGGAATACGCAAAGGGCCACACGGTCCGGTATTCCCCGTCCTGAATCTGGGCAATGGCCACAGAGGCAAAGGTATTGTTGTTGGTGTGCCAGGCTCCGTCAAACAGGTGGGTTTCAAACTTAATCCGGTCATAGGGCAGGATAATCTCCGGCCCTCCGGGAAAGGCTCCCTGGATATCCAGGGATGCCAGGGCATCCCGCACCGCGGTTCCCTGGTGGGTTCCGGCCTGCTCAAAAGCGGTCTTTAAGGTCCAGATAGCCGTGTAGGCTTCCGTGGAATGGCCGTTCATGTCCACGCCGAAGATTTCCTTAAATTGCCGGTTAATCTCCTTTCCCCTGGTCAGGTCCGGGTTCCACTCCACCACCGAGGTAACCCCTTCCGACAGTCCTTCCGTCTCCGGGATAAACCCGGGATCGGAAAAGCCGTTGGCCTTGGCAATGAGAATCGGAGGTTCGTAGTCCAGCTCCTTCATGGTCTTTACCAGCAGGACCGCATCGGAAAGGTAGCTTTCCGCCAGAACCGCGTCTGCATCCGCCTCCTTCAGCGCCTGGACCTGGGCCGTTAAGTCTGCTGCCCCCTGGCGGTACTGAATCTCCTCCACAATCTCCATACCGTATCTGGGCCCGTAGATTCTGGCACAGCGGATGGCTTCCTGCCCGATCATGCTGTTGTCTGCAAACACGGCAATGGTCTTCACCTGGTTTCCGGTCTTCTCTGCCTGGTCCCGCAGATACAGGAACATGTTCTCCAGATACAGGGAATTCATGGGACAGAGACGGAAAAAATATGTGTACCCGTGGGTGGAGATGCTGTCCACCGTGGAGATGGCCGTGATCATGGGAATCCGGTTCTCCTCACATACCTGGGCCACAATCTCCGTCAGGGTGCTCTGGTGGCAGCCCACAATGGCATGGACCTTCTCCTGGGCAATGAGACGCCCGGCCACGGCCCGTGCAATATCCGGGTCCCCCTGGATATCCCCACGGATAATCTCCACCGGACGTCCGTCTATGCCTCCGGCCCGGTTGATCTCCTCCGCCGCAAAATCAATGCCCCGCAGAATATTGGTGCCGATGGCCGCATTGTTGCCGCTGAGGGAATATACGGCGCCGATGCGCACCGGCTCCCCGGTAAGCTCCGGGCGGACGCCGGACATGGCTTCCGTCCCCTGGTTTCCGTCCGCTGTTTCCGGTGTTCCCGGACCGGGTACGGTGTTCTGCCGGACCAGACAGCCGGTCAGGAGAACCACTGCCAGGACCCAGGCTCCTATTGTGACTGCTGCTTTTTTCCATCCCATATGTATTCCCCTGATTTAAAAATTCTTGTTCTTTCCCCTTTACTGTACATGATTTTTGCCATATGTGCAAGCACCCATCTTCATTCATTTCCAGCCCGATTCCTGGCCGGGTCATCACCTGGCTGTAAAGACGTGAAAACGCGCCACCTGCCGGTGACGCGCTTTTTATTTCATAAGGGGCCGGATACCTCCAAGGGTTCCGGTTACTGCAAGGGAGCCGGATAGGCAATCTTGGTATCGGCAAAGTCAAAGGGCCATACGGTCTTCCACTGGCCGTCCTGAATCTGGGCAATGGCCACAGAGGCGGAGGTGTTGTCCCGGTAGTGGGGCTCTCCGGCCAGGTCATAGTTCTCGAATTTGATCTTGTTGTAAGGCAGCACGATCTTGCGTCCGCCCGGGAACTCCCCGTTGATTTCCAGGTTTGCCAGGGCATCCTTCACAGCAGGGCCTTCGGTGCTTCCGGCAGCCTCCATGGCAGCCTTGAACAGCCATACTACGGTGTAGGACTCGGCAGAGTGTCCGTTCATGTCCACGCCGAACTCTGCCTTGAACTCTTCGTTGATTTCCTTACCATTGACCAGGTCCGGGTTAAACTCTACCACAGAGGCCACGCCGTTGGCAATGTCACCCAAATTGGTGATGAAGGAAGGATCGGTAAATCCGTTGGCCTTGGCCACGATCATCTTGGGGCTGTAGTTCTGCTCCTTTAAGGTCTGGATGAACAGGGTGGCGTCGCCGATGTAGGAATCGCACAGAACGGCATCCGGGTCAGCCTGCTTTAAGGCCAGTACCTGGGCGCTGAGATCCGTAGCATTGCTGGTGTAGTCCACGGTAGCTACCAGGTCCAGACCATACTCATCCTTGAACAGCTCCACGCAGCGGATCAGCTCCTGGCCGATGGCGGCCCGGTCCGTGAAGATGGCCACGGTCTTGATCTCCTCGCCGGTCTGCTCCTTGGAATCCCGCAGGTACATGAGCATATCTTCCACATACACGGAATTCAGCGGGCACAGACGGAAGAAATAATCCATGTCCTTGTGCTCCTCGTTGGACAGACGGTCCAGGGTGGAGATAGCCGTAATCATGGGAACCTCATACTGCTGGCACACCTGGGCCACAACCTCGGTCACCACAGACATATGGCAGCCCATCATCACGTCTACATGCTCCTGGGTAATGAGACGCTCTGCCTCGGATCTTCCCGTAGCCGCATCGCCTGCATGGTCGCCGCGGACCACTTCCAGGGGACGTCCGTTGACACCGCCGGCCGCGTTGATCTCAGCTACCGCGAAATCAATACCACGGAGAATGTTGGTGCCGATGGCAGCAGAACCGCCGGACATGGCATAGATGGTGCCGATCTTAATGGGCTCCCCGGTAGCCTCCGTGCCGGCCGCCTCAGGAGCCGCCTCGGTCTTCTCTGCCGGAGCCTCAGAAGCCGCCGGAGCAGCCGGAGCCGCCGTAGTAGCCGCAGGTGCAGCCGTAGTGGCAGCCGCGCCGCCTCCTGACGAACACCCGGCCAGGGCAGACACTGCCAGAGCCGCTACACATACTAAGGAAGCAAGTTTCTTCAATTTCATAATAATCCTCCTTTTCATGGGATTTTCTCCCTGATTCTATTTCATATCAATTGCAAATTACAATTGACACAAAACTCACATGTATTAGATTCCCAAATAAGCCTTCTTCACATGCTCGTTGGCCTGAAGCTCTTCCGAGGTTCCTTCCAGAACCATGCGGCCGTTCTCCACCACATACCCCCGGTCTGCTGCTGCCAGGGCCTTGGTAATATCCTGCTCCACCAGAAGCACCGAAATATTGTCCTCCCTGGCCAGGGTGGAAGCTACCTTGAGAATATCGTCCACAATATTGGGGGCCAGCCCCAGGGACGGTTCATCCAGAATCAGCAGCCTGGGCTCCCCGATCAGGGCCCTGGCTACGGCCACCATCTGCTGCTCGCCGCCGGACAAGGTGCCTGCTGCCTGCTTGGCCCGCTCCTCCAGCTTGGGGAACCACTCATAGGCTTTTTTCAGGTTGGCCTGGAAATGGGCCTTGGTCTCTTTATTGAAGGCTCCCATCTGGAGATTCTCCAGAACCGTCATGTCAGTGAACAGCTGCCTTCCCTCCGGTACCTGGACAATCCCTGTGTGAAGAATGGTCCTGGAATTCTTCCTGGCCAGCTCTTCCCCGTTGAACAGAACCGAGCCGGAGCTGGGCTTTAACATCCCGGTGATGGCCCGGACCATAGTGGTCTTGCCTGCCCCGTTGGAACCCAGGATGGCCACGATCTCCCCGTCATCCAGGGTAAAACCGATGTCCCACAGAATATTGACGGAACCGTATCCTGCATTCAATCCTTCAACTTTCAGCATGTACGTCCTCCTTCTTTGTCCCCAGATAGACTTCCATCACATAAGGATCATTCATGACCTGCTCCGGCGTCCCTTCCGCGATCTTCTCCCCATGGTGGAGCACAATGACCTCCTCACAGAGACTGACCACTGCCTGCATGATGTGCTCGATTAAGAGAATGGTTACCCCGGACTCATTGATTCTGCGGATCAGCCGGATGGCATCCTCGGTTTCGGCAGGATTTAAGCCTGCCATATTCTCGTCCAGAAACAGCATCTCCGGCCTGGTAGCCAGGGCCCTGGCCATTTCCAGCCGCTTCTGGTCCGGGGTTCCCATGTCCTTGGACAGTACATGGCGTTTCTCGTAAAGCCCGGTAAACTGTAAGACCTCCATGGCCCGCTCCCTGGCCTCCCGGCTGTGTTTCGCCCCTGCGTGGCCAAAATAGGAGGAGGCCACCACATTGTCCAGAACGCTTAAATTCTTCAGGGGCTTCATGATCTGGAAGGTCCGGGCAATCTTCATATTGGTATACTCATATGCCTTTTTGTCGGTAATATCCTGCCCCTTGTAGAAGATCTGCCCCTCAGTAGGCGGATAATAGCCGCAGATCATGTTGAAGGTGGTGGACTTGCCGGCGCCGTTGGGGCCGATCATACCGGTGATGCCTCCCGGCCGCACGGAGAAGGACACGTCCCGCACAGCCGTCAGGCCTTTGAAACGCTTGGTAATATTTCGTACTTCAATGATCGGAGCTTCTGCCATATTACGCCTCCCCCTTCCGGTATCCCATCATCTCAACCTCCTCCAGAACTTCCAGGGGAGGTTTACGTAATATTTTTTCGTCAATAAATGCTTTGGTCCGGCTGTTCATGTACCAGCCCAGGATTCCCGCAGGCCGGAACCGGATCACCACCAGAAGGGCCACCGCGTACATCAGCATGTTGATGCCGGGCAGGATGGCACTGAAATTGGCCCGCAGATACTCGGACAGGGGGATCATGATCAGGCCGCCAATAATAGGGCCTTCCACATAAGCCGCCCCGCCTACAATGGCCGGAAGCACCGATTCGGTGGACTTGGCCTGGATCATCAGCTCCGGGTCAATGTAGCGGATATAGCTGGCATAGAAGAAGCCCACCAGCCCGGCCACCATAGCAGAGATCACCACGGCCAGGATCTTGTACCGGGTAGGATTGATACCGATGGCTGCTGCCGCGTCCTCGTCCTCCCGGATGGTCTTTAAGGCAAAGCCCATTTTGGAACGGTCGATCTTCTTCATGACCAGATATACGCCGATCATCATTACCAGCCCCACATAGTAGTAGGGAACCTTGCTGGTAAAGCGGAAATGGACCCAGGAATCGCTGCCAAAGGGAAGGCCTACGCCGCTGGCCCGTCCGAAGAAGGCGGAGTTGATGATTACCTGGCGGATGGACTCGCCAAAGGCAATGGACACCAGGGTAAAATACGGCCCCCGCAGGATAAAGCAGGGATAAAAGACAATTCCTGCCACCAGTCCCACCACCGCCATGCCGAAGATTCCGGCCAGCCAGGGATTGGCTCCGGTCTTGACCACCAGCAGGCAGCAGGCATAGGCGCCCAGTCCCATGTAGGCCGCGTGGCCCAGGGAATTCTGTCCGGTCATGCCCCCCAGCAGGTTCCAGGCCATGGACAGGGTGGACATATAAAACACCAGCACAAAGATATTCAGTATATACGGAGACTTCACCACCATGGGGATCAGGGCAAAGCTGAGAAGAATCAGCCCCACCACCACAGCAAGGTTCCGGTGATATGTCTGTACGGCTTTCTTATGATCCATATTATTTCCTCCTCGCTATCATCGTCTGGCGGACTACCAGAATCACGATAAATGTCATGAATACGATCAGGTCGCTGTAAGAAGGACTGATGAACAGGGCACTCATGGTCTCCAGAAGCCCCAGAAAGATTCCGGCCAGAAATGCACCAGGAATGGAGCCTAAGCCTCCCACCACCACCACGATCAGGGCACGGAATCCGAAGCTGGCTCCCGCCGTGGGGAAGATGGTGTAGAACTGGGTCAGCAGGGCTCCGGCTGTACCGGCCAGGGCAACCCCCAGCCCGTAGGTCAGAATGTAGATCTTCTTCACATCAATTCCCACCACTTCCGCTCCCACCGGATTCTGGGATACGGCACGGATCTGCTTGCCGATGGTGGTATACTTAAGAAATGCAAACAGGGCAATGGTAACCACAATCAGCACCCCAAAGCTGATCAGTCTGGGCAGGGCCATGGTCACCGGTCCCATCTGGATATAGGTCTGGGAGTAGCCGGTGCGGATGGACCGGTACTCGGAACCGAAGATTACCAGGGCGCCGTTGGACAGCAGAAGGCCCAGCCCCACCGTGAGAAACAGAAGGTTGGTGAAGCTTTTGGTCCCTAAGGACGGGGTGATCAGGGTGTGCTGGATCACGGAACCCAGACAGAACATGACCGCCGCCACAATGGGCACTGCCAGGTAAGGGTCAATTCCGAAATATGTATAGAGGATGAATGTCAGATACATACCTGCCATCAGCATCTCCCCATGGCAGAAATTTACGATCTTCATCACACCGAAGATGATGTTCTGCCCCATGCCCATGAGGGAATAGAAGCCTCCCATCAAAAGTCCGTTGACACAAGCCTGTAAAAACATGCTCATGAGCAAAATCCTCCTCTCTTGGAAATTTGCAGTTGATTACTTTTCTATAGATTAACACAAAAAAGATAGCACAAACTTGCAAAATGCTACATATTTCCATTTCCTCCCATCTACGGAGGGAAAATGATAGCATTATTTTGCTGCAAATTTGTGCTATGCTTGTTGTTCCTCAGCAGGGCGGTCAGCATATTGTTCCATCACTCCTGCCATGCTGCCCCGGATCACTTTCCACACACCCGTCCCGGAATTCCGTAGGGGTAATGCCGGTCCATTTCTTGAAGATCCGGCTGAAATAGTTGGGGTTGGCGTAGCCGGAATCCACGCATACCTGCTTGATGCTCAGCTCCCGGTTCATGAGAAGCTGCCTGGCGGTCTCGATTCTCAGTCCGGTCAGGTACTCGCTGAAATTCACGCCGGTTTCCTCCTTAAACAGCTTGCTGAAATAGTAGGGACTGATGCCGGCCTCCCTGGCCACCTCTTCCAGGGAAAGATCCTTGCGGAAGTTCTGCCTTATGTATTCCTGGGACCGGGTGATAATGCCGTCCGGCTCCTGGCTGCGGATCACCACGGCCCGGGCCAGGTCCATCATGGAGGACACAAACCGCTGGCGCAGCTCCTCCCCGTCTTCGGCAGTCAGAAGCCCATTCATGGCCGCCGGACCGCCGGGACAGTCGCTGCCCTGCTCCTGGACCATGCGGCGGGCCACCAAAAGAAGCTCGGTCAGATGCAGACGGACCTCCTGGAAGCCATGGCCTTCCTGCTTTAACACCCACCCGGCAAAGACCGCGGCCTCCTGGCGGACGTCCTGCTCCATGCCTCCCAGAACCGCGTTAAGCACCATCTGCTCCATGGCCTGGCGCTGCTTCTCCTGGGTGTCCTTGACAATCAGGTCATCGATGTGGGTCACCTTCCGCTTGCCGTGGCGCAGGGCATTTAAGGCCTCCTGATAGGAATCCAACATGGATTCCCAGGGACACACGGAACCGATCCCGGCCTTGAAATCAATCCCTACCATATGCTTTAAGGAGGTGACCAGGCTTCTGGCCTTCTCGATCATCTGAAGGCGGCTGGCATACTCCAGCTGTCCCTGGCGGGAAGGGATCACACAGACGATCTTGTTGCCCATCAGGCTGCTGACACAGGCCTTAAAATACACCTTGATCTGCTGGGACATGTTGTCATAGTACTGGTGTGCCCGGACACCGGAGCCTACCGGGTTGCCCATGGCGCCCTGGCCGTTGCCCTCCCCCCATTCCAGAACCATGATGATCCCGTAGTCCTCCTCCAGATGCAGCAGGCTGCGGTACTGCTCTCCGCTGTCCTCGTATTCATTGCGGGTGATCAGGCTGACGATAAAGCCGTTCTCAATAATGGGAATCACTGCCTCCAGCTTTTCCTTGGCCAGCAGATCGTCCCTGCGCTTCTGCCGCTCCTGGTCAACGGTGTGGATAATGCCTGTAAGCCGCTCCACAATCACCTTTTTATTGATGGGCTTCATGAGATAATCCACCGCTCCCAGCCGCAGAGCCTCCTTGGCATAGTCAAAGTTGTCGTAGGCAGTCAGGATCATGGCCTTGACCTTTGGATTCTGGGCCCGGATTTCCTCCATGGCCTTAAGGCCGTTGATCCCCGGCATCTGGATATCCAGAAGGGCAATGTCCGGCTGGAAGCGCTCCGCCACCTCAATGGCCTGACGTCCGTTCCGGGCAATGGCAATCTCAAATTCCTCCCCGAAATTCTTCCGGATAATATACTGGAGGGAGTCTGTGACAATTCCCTCGTCGTCTGCAATCAGAATTCTGTACATAGCCGCTCCTTCCATCTCCCTTTCTCAACCGGTTCCCCGGGCAGCAGGTGCTTTATTCACCGGAATTTCCGCCAGGCAATACCAGGGGAACCCGGATGGTCACCTGGGTGCCCTGGCCCGGGCCGCCGCTTTCCACGGTCATGACATCCGTCCGGTCAAAGTACAGCCGCAGCCGCTCCCGCACATTGACCAGGCCGATCCCATTGCCGGAATCCCGTGGCTCCCGGTAGAAGGCTGGACCGGTTCCTCCCGGGCCGGCCGCTTTCCCGGAACCCCCGGACCTGCCTCCTTCCTCCTGGCCCGGGACACGGGACCCGGTTCCGTTAAGCTCCGCCAGAACCTGGGCCTCAATCCCGGCACCGTTATCCCGGATGCAGATGACAGCGTCCCCGTTGTCCTGCCACACGCCGAACCAGACCCGCTTCTCCCACTCCACGTCCCCCAGACCGTGGTTTAAGGCATTTTCAATTACCGGCTGAAGCACCATGCCGGGGAACGCCATGTCAAGGAGCCGGTCGTCCAGCTCCTTTTCCAGGTGAATCTCCCCGGAGTAGCGGACATTCATGATGTACAGGTAGCTGTCGATCAGCTCCACCTCCTGGCGCAGGGTGGATTCCTCCCCGTTCTTTCTCAGCCGGTAGCGGAAGAAAAAGGCCATATTTTCCATAAATACATAGGTCCGCTCCGCATCCTCCATCATGGCAAGCTGCTGCCCTGCATTTAAGGTGTTAAAGAGAAAATGGGGGTTGATCTGGGCCTGGTAATATTTTAACTGGGCATCCTTAAGCAGGTTTTCCATAGCCAGCTCCCGCTCCTTCATCTGGATCTCCAGCTCCATACTCTCCCGGGTTCTGCGGATATAGTCGTTGATGCTGCGGATCATCTGGTTAAATGCCGCCGTCACCGTCCCCACCTCATCCCCGCTTTCCGGTTCCTCCAGGACAATCCCGAAATTGCCTCTTCCCACCTCCCTGGCTTTTCCGGCCAGCTTCTCCAGCGGCCGGATAAAGGTTCCGGTGATGGCATAGACAAGGGCCAGGAGACAGCCGGTTACCAGGATCAGCACCAGGGTCATGAACAGCTCCAGATAACGCAGGTACTGGTAGAGGACATCGTAGTTCTCCGAGTTGGCTTTGAACCGCAGGGTATCCAGGCCCCGGATGTAGGCCAGAAGATAGGTGTAGATCCGCTGGATCTCCTTAAAATGCTCCCTGTAGGCAGCCACCTGGTGGGTCTGCTTGGCCTCAATGGCCCGGTCCGCCAGTTCCAGATAGGACAGGGCCAGGCTGCGGATGTTGCGCTCCATCCGCCGGGCCGGGTGGTCGGTGATGGTTCCGTCGATCTCCCCGATCATCTGTCCGAAGGCTTCCCGGCTTCTGGTAAAGGTCTCCAGGGCATCCTGGCTCTGGATGTTCAGATACTGGTACACACTGCTCTCCAACTGGGTCAGAAGCCGCTCCAGCTCCCCTAAGCGGATATTGGTGGCATATACCTGGTCCAGGTTCTCCACAGTGGTGTTGATCCGGCCAAACAGGAACAAGTTTACCCCCAGGGACACGGCCATGGTCAGAATCACCGGCAGAATCAGCTTGGTGTGCAGGGACTGGTCGAAAAACAGCTTACTGCCCGGAATCCGCATCTTCCTCATCCCTGTGCTCCCTTCTGTACTGTGGGGCCGAGGCCCGGTCCACCAGCATGGTGTCCACCTCGGTATAATAGCTGACCATATGGTAGCGCCGGTAGGTCATCAGGGCATCCATGCTCATACGCCCCATGGCCTCCGGGTCAATGGTAATGGCAGAGTCAATGTATCCTTGTTCAATCCCGTTCAGGATGGCATCGGAGACATAGCTGCCGATGATCCGGATACTGCCGGAAAGCCCCCGGTCCCGGATCAGCTGGCTGGCGGACTGGGTCAGCACCTCATCCAGACAGATCAGGATGTCCGGCTGTTCCATGTGGCCCTCTGCCATATCGTGGATCACGTCTTCCGCATTATTCAGGCCCCGGTCATCCCAGATAATCTGAAAATCCAGCCGGATGGCCTCCTGCTGCACCGTATTCCCAATCCCCAGCTTAAACCAGCTGCGGCTGGTCTCATTAAAGCTGGCTCCGGGAAAGAGCACGGTCACCAGCCGGGTATTCTTATCGGCGATTTTCAGCACCCGTCTGCCGTACTCCTGGCCCAGGAAATAGTCGTTGATTCCCACAAAGCCCTGACGCCGGGAACTGGGCACATCCTTCTGCATGGTAATCACAGGAATCCCGTGGCTGCATGCCTTGTCGATCATGGCCCGGGTTCTCTCCCCTTCCGCGGCCCGCAGAAGAATCCCGTCCACATGCTCATAGATAGCGATGTTGATGGCATCCTCCATGGAGAACGGCTCCGCCAGCCCGTCTCCCACCTGCTCCACGTAAGCTCCGTACCCGGCCCCGGCTTCCACGGCCCCCTGGTACACATCCTTCCAGAAGGAGGTATCGGTTTCATCGGAAATGACGGCGATCTGGTACTGGTAGGTGCCGTAATCTGCCTGGCCCTTCTGGCCCGCCGGTCCCTGGCCTCTGCCCGGAAGCAGAAAGAAGCTGGCAGCCAGGAGAGCCGCCAGGGCGGCTGTCAGGATAACCGTTGCCATCCACAGCTTCCGGGTGTGCCTGATTTTCCAGGTTTTATCTGCTGATTCTTCCATTCCGGTCGCCCTGCCTTTCCTGCTTTCCCTTCATGATTACAAAGCCGCGATTTCTCCAAGTATAACACGTGGTGCCCTGGTTTGTCACGGTATACCTGGGCGAAAACAGAACATTTCCCTATGGGTTTGGAAACAGAAAATGGCAGATAACACATATGGTTACGACCAGGCGGACCTGCTTCCGGAGATTGACAGCCGCATTGATACCATCGGGGGACTGCGGGGCAGGCTCCTATCCCCGAGATCCCTGCCAGATTGGTCTTCCGGAACACTCTGAAATAGTTTTCCACAAAACCGGTTTCAAAGCCTGGTACATCCACTCCTGCTTCGGCCATTGCCTGGCCAGCATCTCCGGAAACACTGGCTTCCAGCCCGTCTCCGTCGGAAGCGTCCAGGTTCCGGTCTCCGTTTTCCCCTGCCTGCTGTTTGGACTTGTAGAATGATTTAGGGGGCATACGTGACTGGTTGGAGTCACGTATGCCCCTGCTGAGGATTATTCAGTTGTCAGGTCAGCTTCCGGATGATGATCGTCGTGCTGCCGAACGCACCTCCGGTATGGCCGGTTATCAGCGAAATATTGGCTGGAGGAGCTGTTACATTGATGATTGCCACTTGGGTCAAAAGCACCGATTCTTTAGATGAGTTAATGCTGACGGCACTCATGCCGCCCTTGACCGGATTACCGTTGTCCATCATAATCAGACCTAATACGCTATTAGCTTCTGTGGAAGGCTCACCGGAACACATGGACTGATAATGAATCTCATACAGCCCGCTTTCTGACAGAATAAAGGATTTTGTATCAGGCGAATAGTCAATCGCTGACCCTGCTTTTGCCAGGTTACGTTCAAAAGACAACGGTTTATTGGCTCCCGGTGTCTGGGGCAGCTCGTGCATGGCAGCATATAACTCCAGATTCTGGGCGGCTCCGGCAGGGCCGGTGGGGCCAGTGGGGCCGGTAGCTCCGGTGGGGCCGGTGATACCTGCGGGGCCGGTAGCTCCCATGGCTCCGGCTGGGCCTGCGGGGCCGGTAGCTCCCATGGCTCCGGCTGGACCTTCGGGGCCGGTGGCTCCCGTGGCTCCGGCTGGGCCGGCAGGACCAGTGGCTCCCGTGGCTCCGGCTGGGCCTTCGGGGCCGGTGGCTCCCGTGGCTCCGGCTGGGCCGGCAGGCCCCGTGGCTCCGGTGACTCCTGCCAGGCCCTGGGGACCTGCCGGACCGGTGGGTCCTGCCGTGGTCACCAGTACAAAGTCCTGGGAATTTCCTGGGGAACCAGTTGGGTTATCCCTTGCTACCTGATATAAGGCTCCATCACTAAATAACATTCTGCCAGCATGATAAGGGCTTCCCGGAACATAGGCTTCCACAGTATTCACCCCGGCTCCGGCAGGGCCTTGTGGGCCGGTTGGACCGGTGGCTCCGGTGGCTCCGGTCGCACCTACGGGACCCTGGGGACCAGTGGCGCCGTCTGCTCCGGTGGCTCCGGTGGCACCTACGGGACCCTGGGGACCAGTGGGGCCGTCTGCTCCCGTGGCTCCCGTGGCGCCTATAGGACCCTGGGGACCAGTAGCGCCGTCTGCTCCCGTGGTTCCCGTGGCACCTACGGGACCCTGGGGACCAGT
>CAJTOV010000053.1 GCA_910577765.1 uncultured Lachnospiraceae bacterium | reverse complement strand
AAACAGTCTTACAAGCCAGCTTGACGTCTGTTTTCGTCCAGTTTTCCCCGCCCCAATCGGAAGGCTGCCGATACCCTTCCTTTTATTTTTCGTACAGAAACTCTTCCGGCAGCGTGACCTGAAAGTCTCTGGCCAGATCCCGGAAATTCCCGGGGGTAATGGTCTGTCTCTTGTCCGGCTGCATGGACAGCATTTTCACCAGAATCTCCGCAGACTTCTCCACCGTATGCATCAGCCCGAAGGTCAGATCAAAATCCTCCCCGGACACAAAGATCCCATGGTGGGCCCAGATGGCCACATCATACTTTTTCATCAGCCGGCTGGTGGCCACCGCAATCTCCCTGCCGCCCGGCACCATCCAGGGCACCACCCCTACGCCGTCCGGGAACACCACCGGGCACTCGGTGGCCATTTCCCACAGTTCCCGTGTAAATACCTTATCCTCCAAAGGCAGCACAAAGGTCAGGGCAATGACATTGGTGGTATGGGCGTGGTAAATAACCCGGTGCTTTCCGCCGGAAGCAGTCATTTTCACCTCATGATTCATCAGGTGGGAGGGCAGCTCCGACGTAGGCCGTCCCCCGTTTACAAGCCCCCAGACAATGCGGTAATTTTCTCCTGCCTCATCCAGCTGGATCATGCAGATGGAATCCTCCGGGTCAAGAATCACGTTGCGGAAATATTTGCCGCTCCCGGTCACCAGGAAATACTCCCCCGCCAGTCCGGGCACCGATGTGCCGGTTGCCTTCCATTCCCCAGGCCGGATCTGATCCTTTACCTGCTGGACCTCCTCCGGTTTCACACGGTAGGAAAGATTCCCGCCGTTTCTCTCGTGCCATCCCTGCTCCCATCCGTCATTGGCCATGCGGATAAATCCCTGAACAAATTCTGCATCCGCCATTTTCATTGCATTCACACTCCTTCTCAGCCTCTTTTTGCCAGCACATCTGCCTCGTAGCGCTTCACCTGGGCAAACCATCCCTCCTCCGAGGTGCCGCAGCTTCTACAGTACTCACTCCACACGTCCCCAAAGGGCAGCATCTTTACAGCCTCCTGGCGCACCATCAGCTCGGTCCAGTTTCCTGCATCCTGAAGCCTTTTCAGCTCCTCATGAGGCGTGCAGAGAGCAAAAAGAAGCGCCTTCTGCCAGCTTCGGAAACCCACGGTCCACGCGGAAATCCGGTTAATACCGGCATCAAAATAATCCAGGGCCATATGCACCCGCCCGAGTGCGTCTGACCGGACGATCTCCTTTGCCATCTCCCGGGTCTCGTCATCAAACAATACCACATGGTCCGAATCCCACCGCACCGGACGGGTAATATGCAGGGCAATCTCCGGGAAAAAGGCCAGGAGCGCCGGAATTTTGTCAGAAACCACCTCAGTGGGGTGGTAATGCCCATTGTCCATCAGGGGCAGGCAGCCTTCATGGGTTGCCGCAAAGGACAGGGCAAACTCCCCGCTTCCCACGGTATAGGATTCCACGCCAATCCCAAACACCTTGGACTCCACACAAGGCTTCACCAGCCCGGGGTCATGGGGCTCGGCAAGAATCTCCTCAATGGCTGCCCGGTAACGCTCCCTGGGCCCCAGGCGGTCAGCCGGAATATCCTTGGAACCGTCCCCGGTCCAGATATTCATGACGCAGGGCACTCCTGTCTCTCTGGCAAAATACTCCGATATACGGATGCAGGCCTTCCCATGGTCAATCCAGAACCGGCGCACCGTCTCATCCGGGCTGGAAAGAGTCAGACCGTCCCGAATCCGTTCATGGGAGAAAAAGGTGGGATTAAAGTCCAGCCCCAGTCCCCGCTCTTTGGCATACTCCACCCACTTTTCAAAATGCTTCGGCTCAAGCCGGTCCCGGTCCGCAAACCTGCCGTCCTCAAAGATGGCATAGCTGGCATGAAGATTCAGCTTCTTCCTTCCTGGGGTCAGCTTCAAAACCTCATCCAGATCCGCCATCAGCTCCTCCGGCGTTCTGGCCTTCCCCGGATAATTTCCGGTGGTCTGAATCCCTCCTGTCAGGGGGCCGTCATGGTCAAAGCCGGTCACTTCATCCCCCTGCCAGCAATGAAGGGAAACCGGAACCTCCCTTAACCGTGCCATGGCCCTGTCCGTGTCAACACCTGTCTCCCTGTACTGTTCCCTTGCCGCAGCATATCTCTCATCTGCTGTCATATATATCCTCCTTCCTGTTCAGGTGCTTTCTGAACCATTCCCATATCTGACAATCCCAAAGGACTCAAACACACACTTCCTGGCAGCTTCCAGCCCTGCAAACTCCCCGTTCCGGATCATCTGCGCCATGAGATTTCCCACTGCCGTGGCCTCGCCGGGGCCTGCATAGACCGTTTTCCCCGTGGCACTGGCTGTCAGCTGATTCAGATAAGCCGCGTTGGCGCCTCCGCCGATCACATGAATCCGGTCAAACTGCCTACCTGTAATTTCCTCCAGTTCCTTCACAGTCTCTCCATAGCTGCGGGCAAGGCTCTGGTAGATAACTGCCGCAATTTCTCCCACAGCCGCCGGAACCTTCTGTCCGGTTCTCTGGCAATATTCCCGGATTGCCTCCGTCATACTTGGTGGTGCCAGGAATACGGCATCATTCACATCCACCCGGGAGGGGAAATCCTTACATTCCTCCGCCATCCGGCAAAGCCGGGCAAAGGAATACCGGTCCTTCTCCTCATGACGCAGGGACTGAATCATCCACAGACCCATAATATTTTTCAGATACCGGAACCGGAAGTCATAGCCGCCCTCACTGGTAAAATTCTCCCTCCGGCTTTTCTCCGTACAGACTGCCTCAGGAAGCTCGGTTCCCATGAGGGACCAGGTACCGGAGCTGATGTAGCACCCCTCCCCCTCAACCGCCGGCATGGCCATAACCGCCGATGCCGTATCATGGCTGGCACAGAGAACCACCTGACAGTCAAATCCCACCTTTTCCCGAATCTCCGGCCGCAGATTTCCCACCAGGGTTCCCGGCATTTGCAGGGGAAGAAACATGGTTTCCGGATATCCCAGCATTCCCATAAGCTCCCGGTCCCACTGCTTATGCACCGGACTGACCAGCTGGGTGGAGGTGGCGTTGGTATACTCCGACACCTTGTTTCCGGTAAGAAGAAACTGAAAATAATCCGGAAGCATCAAAAATGTCTTCGCCTTTTCCAGCAGCTTCGGCGTCTGATTTTTCACCGCCATAAGCTGATAGATGGTATTAAACATCTGTTTCTGGATACCGGTCCTCCCATACAGCTCTTCCTCCGGCAGAATCCGGTATACCGCCCCGTCCATGCCAAGGGTCCTGCTGTCCCGGTAGCCGTAAGTATCTCCCAGCACCTGGTCCTTCTGGTCCAGCAGCACATAGTCCACGGCCCAGGTATCTATGGACATGGTGACCGGCAGCTTTCCCATCCTCCGGCACAGGCCCATGCCCTTTACAATCTCTTCAAACAGCCGCCCGGTATCCCACAAAAGCTTTCCGTCCCGGGAATCCATTCTGTTCTCAAAACGGTAGATTTCCTCCAGAACCATCCTTCCCTCTTCCAGGTGTCCCAGAATGTGGCGGCCGCTGGAAGCACCTATATCCACGGCCAGATAACAGTTCTGCTCCATAGCTTCCCTCCTCCCTGTACGTTCCCGGCTAATCCAGGTGGAACACCTGGCGGAAATCCATACATACCGGACTGTTGTCCGGATTCACCTTCATAATATCCGCCATATAATCCCACCATTTCCGGTTGATCTGTGTATCTGCGGACCGGGCCCATGCTTCCTCATCCTCCACCTCCAGGTATCCGTAAAGGACATGGGTTTCCTCGTCCAGAAAAATGGAATAGTTTCTCCCTCCATGGGCATGAATCATTTCCTTCATCTCCGGCCACAGCTCCCTGTGGCGTCTCTCGTACTCCTGGGCCATGCCAGGATTCAAAAACATTTTAAACCCTTTTCTCACCATGTTTCCTTCCTCCCGGTCACAGATTCCGCATAAATGCCAGATCCTCCTT
The DNA here is from genome assembly GCA_910577765.1 of uncultured Lachnospiraceae bacterium. Lineage (GTDB taxonomy): Bacteria > Bacillota > Clostridia > Lachnospirales > Lachnospiraceae > Brotaphodocola. Next base: position 18,935 of record CAJTOV010000053.1, on the reverse strand, counting down.
CACAAACAGAAGGTTCATCTCCTCCCGGATCAGGCTGATCTCCCGCTTCTGCCCTTCCAGCCAGCGGCTGACTGCTTCATAGCGCATGACTCCTTTTCCCAGAGGCTCCGGCTGATACTGCTGCCTTCTGTCCAGGCTGAAATCCTTGATATGGAGGACATCCACACAGGACCCGGTCTCTGTGAGCCACCGGGTCCACAGTTCCTCCTGGTCCGTACTCTCCGGGAATTCCAGCAGATTGGAGGCATCAAAAATCAGCCGCAGGTGCCTTTTATCCCCCACCATCCGGATCACCTCCAGGGTGGTCTCCAGATCCGTCAGCGGATGCCAGTAAACCGGCTCCAGGGCCAGGCGCATATCTACCCGGCAGGCAGCCTCCATCACCCGTTTAATGCTGTCCAGCATAAAGGGCTTCCAGACCTGCCTTTCCTCCCTGGTAAGACGGGGATAGGCTGTCTCGGTCCCCACCACCCCGGCACCCAGCTCCTTTCCCCAGACCAGGCACTGCTCCAGGGTCTTCACTCCATACGCCCGCACCTGGGGGTCCGGATTTCCTAAATCCATGTAACAGCCAAGCACCGGAATCTTCACATCATGCTTCTCAAAGGCCCGGCGAATCTTCTCCAGAATCCCCGGCGTCACGTCCTCATACCCGCCGATCTCCATAAACGCCTTTGGCAAAACCAGCTGCGCAGCCCCATATCCTTCATCCTCAAGAAGGGCAGCCATCTCCTCAATCCTTCGCTTCCCATAATCATGGGCCCGAACTCCAATCTTCATTCCGCACCTCATTCTCTGTAACCGTTGAACCGTTTTTCTTATAGGCTTTTCCGGTTCCCGCCAGTCTTTCCGGCCTCCTCAATCACCCGCAGCAGCTCTGCCGTGGACTTCTCCATACTGTCAAACCGCTCTCTCTGGCTTGCCGGAAGGTTCCGGCTTCCCACAGCGCTGCGCTGCCTCTCCGGCTCCAGCCTTTCCCACAGCCCGTCCGGCGGCAGGAACTCCACCGCTGCCTTTCTGGCTCTCAGCGTCTCCGGGAACAGCTCTGCCAGCCTTTCTGCCATATACTCCCCGAAAACACAGGCTCCGTACTCATTGGTATGGGTATAATCCCCTGGATGAAAATAACCGCGGGCCCTTTCCATCCCTTTCTTACAGATAAAATCCACCGAAAAGCCGTGGAGGTCGATCCAGGGGACCTGCTCTTTTTCGGCCACCTGGCCCACTGCCTGGGCATGCTCCTTTAGAAGATCCAGATACCTTCCGTCCCGGCTCCAGATATTCCGCCCCAGGGGTGCCAACAGCACCGGATCTGCCCCGGTCCGCCGAATTTCCTCCACAAACCGCCGCAGATTGTCCGGATACGCCTGGTCTGCCAGAAGATGGGGCAGCTTCTGGTCATTATGGCCAAACTGGAACACAGCCATATCTCCCTTTCGTATCCACCTTTTTACAATGTCAAAATGCCCCTCCTGGCGGAAGGAAACTGGTTCTTCATGATTTCCCACCTTCTTCCCTGCTTTTACATGGCCAGGGCCTCTGCCAGGGCCAGGATTGTCAGGGACTGGCCGTAGGCCATGGGGGCAATGAGAATATTCTTGTAATGCTCTGCATTGTAGCCCATGCCGGTGCCTCCCGATACGTTGAGAACCGTCCCGTCTTCATCAATATTGTCCAGAATTCCCTGAATCGCCTTCTCCCCGCAAGGCAGATAGGAATCATCCAGAATCCCATACCGGATACCTTTTAAAATGCCTGCCGTAATCGCCGCCGTGCCCGAGGTCTCCAGATAGCTGGTGGAATCCAGAAGAACCGTATGCCACAGCCCGCTGGCATCCTGCACTTCCTTCAGCCTGGCCACCTGGGCCTTGTAGGTATCCACTATAAATGTCTTCAGCCCCGCATTCATGGTGCCTTCAAACATGTCAATATAATCCAGAATGCCAAGGGTAAACCAGCTGTTTCCCCTGCACCAGAAAATGCCGCCGAAGTTATTCCGCTCATTAAAGGTCCAGCCATGGTAGAACAGGCCGCTTTCCTTGTCATACAGATACTTGATGTGCATCAGCACCTGATGAATGGACTCATCAATCCAGTCCTGCCGGTGATATTTCTGTCCCATCCGGTTGAGGAACAGCACGGTCATAAACAAGGTATCAATCCACATCTCATTCTCATTGAGACGCACCCCCTGGCGGTCCCCGTTGGCGCTGGTCACATGCTGGAACCCTCCTTCCCGGGTGCGGGGCAGACAGCACATCAGCCAGTCCGCCCACTTCAGGCAGAGTTCCTCAAACTGGGGGTCCCGGTAATCCTCATTGAGCTCCGCCAGGGTCAGAAGGGGCGTGGTGGTGTTAATATTCCTGGAAGGCAGCCCTGCGCTGATATTGTCCTTAAACCACCGGTACAGAAAATCCCGGTACTCGTCCCGCCTGGTAACCCGCATAATCTTCAGCAGGCCATACAGCCCTACCCCCTGGGGCCAGTCCCATTCATGAATTCCAAAATCCCGGCGGAAGAACCCGATCTTCTCTCCGCCCTCTGCCAGCTCCTGCTCATCCTCCGGTCCCCCCAGATTCATCAGCTTCTCAATCACCAGCCCCAGCTTGCGCTCCAATTCTTTTCCGTCAATATTCTTCATTACTCCTCCGTTCCGGCACTGATCCAGACGCAACCGTCCACTGCCAAAAATTTTCTGTTATCCTCTGGATTTTCACCCACACGTTTATTATAATTGTAGGGAAGGTCATAATTTTTTACATGACGTTTACTGTACATAAAGATTCCTGATCCCGCAGCCATTTGCCCCGCCCACAGAAAGGTCCCTCCCATGGAAAAAGTAACCTATTACGGAGAAACGGACGGTATTGCCTTAGAACAAATGGTCCGTTACAATAAATTCGACATGCGTGTCAAACATTTCCACACCCAGTACGAAATCTTCTATATTATAGAAGGAGAACGTGTATTCTTCTTCAACAACCGGGAGTATATCGCACGGGCCGGTGATCTGATCCTGGTAGACTCCAACCTGATTCACATGACCCGCTCCCTCTCCGGCTCCAACGAAGGCCACAACCGCATCATTCTCTACATAACCAGAGAAAAAATGGAATCCTATGATAAGCTCTGCCCGTCTCTCCATCTGGTCCGCTTTCTGGAGGACTATTACGGCGTCTATCATCTGGACCGGGAACAGCAGGCTCTGATTCTCAATCTGTTCCGCACCCTGCGCCACTATCTGGCCAGCCGGGAACACAACTACAAAACCGGCATGGACTTAGAGATCATGGCCTGGCTTTTCAAGCTGATGTCCTTTGTGCGCCACCAGCGCCAGGAGATCCCCAGCGCTTCCGACAACCCCAAATACAAGGCTGCCTACGGAATTGCCGACTACCTGTCCGAAAACTGCGAGCGCCCCGTCTCCTTAGATGAGCTGGCAGACCGCTTTTACCTGAGCAAATCCTACATTTGCCGGATCTTCAAAGAAGTGACCGGCTACACCATCAGCGAATACACCAACATCCACCGCATCCGCAGGGCCAAGCGGTATCTGGAGGAGACGGACATGAGCATCTCCCAGATCGCCGGCACCCTGGGCTACGAAAGTCTGACCTATTTTGAACGCACCTTCAAAACCTACATGACCCTCTCCCCGTTAAAATACCGCAAAACCCTGAACACGGTCACCTACACCAATATGCCCAATCCCCGGTTCTCTGCCAGGCCGCCTGTGTAAAACCTGTTATGCCTTCTGCATGTATTACAGAAGCCCCAGCACTCCCGGCAGCCACATGGAGAAGGCCGGCACAAAGGTCACCAGCATAAGCCCTGCCACAACCGCCAGGAAATAGGGAATCAGCTTCTTCATCACATCCTCCACCGGCAGATGGGCCACGCTGCACCCTACAAAGAGTACGCTTCCCACTGGCGGGGTGATGGTCCCGATTGCCAGATTCATAATCATCATAATGCCAAACTGGATGGAATCCATCCCCAGGCTTTTGACCACCGGCAGAAAGATGGGCGTGAAAATCAACAGCGCCGGAGCCATATCCATAAAGGTTCCCACAATCAGAAGAATCAGATTGATAATCAGCAGAATCACGATCCTGTTGCTGGAAATCCCCAGAAGCAGGCTGCTGATGGCCTGGGGCAGCCCGGTAAAGGAAAGCACAAAACTGAGCACCGTGGACGCACCGATAATCAGCATCACAATGGTTGTCATCACCGCCGTATTGGTGAGAATCCCCATGATTTCCGAAGGCCTGATACTGCGGTACACAAAGACCGCCAGAATGAAGGCATAGACCACTGCCACACCGGAAGCCTCTGTAGCCGTAAACTTGCCGGACAGGATTCCGCCGATGATGATCACAATCAGGAATAAACTGGGCACTGCATCCCATATGGTCTTCAGCGCTGCCGACAGGGTCACCGTTTCTCCCTTTACCACATATCCCTTCTTCTTTCCATAGAGGTACGCCACCAGCATACACAGTCCGGCCCAGAGGAGTCCCGGAATCCATCCCGCCATAAGAAGGGCTGCCACAGAGATGCCGCCTGCTGCCGTGGAATAGATAATGGGCGCCGTGGTGGGCGGAATCAGCTGGCCTACCGGGGCGGAGGCAATATTGACTGCCGCCGAGAAGGTCTCGTCATAGCCGTGTTCCTTCTCCAGAGGATTCATCACCCCGCCGATGGCTGTTGCCGCCGCAATCCCCGAACCGGAGATGGAGCCGAACATGGCATTTCCCGCAATATTGGTCAGGGCCAGGGAGCCGGGCACCCGCCCCAGAACCAGAAGCGCCAGATTCACCAGACGTCTGGCGATGCCGCCGCTGCTCATGAGAAGGCCCGCCAGAATAAAGAAGGGAACCGCAAGCAGGGAGAAGCTGTCAATTCCGCCTACCAGCTTCTGGGCCGAAATGAACATCCCGAATCCGGGGCTTAAGAACATGATAATCGTCATCAGCGCAGCGCTGATAATGCTGAAAGATACCGGCACCCCATATGCCAGCAGCATGAAAAACACAAGAATCAAAACAATTGCCGCCTGAATCTGCATTTATTTTCCCTCCTTTTGTCCCGGATTTCCCACAGTCTCTGCCGTACTCCTAAAATTTCCCTGTTTCCACTCCCCCAGAAAGCCCCAAAGCCGGCTGGCGCAATAAAATACCATCAGTACGCCCCCGATGGGCACACACAGATAATAGAATTCCATGGGCATATGTAAGGCCGGGGAAATCTGCCCGGAGGAATTCATGGTCACGATCCATCCTCCTGCAATCATCACAAACACACTGAGAAACAGAATAAGAATCTCAATTCCGATTTTGGTCAGAAGCATTCCCTTTTCGCTGAAGGACCGGGTCACCAGATTGATGGACAGATGACTGTCCTTCCCGTAGGCATAGGGCACACCCAGCATGGTCATCCAGATCAGAAGATACCGCAGCAGCTCCTCCGTATACTTGCTTGGGCTGTTTAAGACAAACCGGGTAAATACCTGCCAGAAACAGCCGGCCACCATCACGGCCACCACAACTCCCAGAAGAATTTCCAGAATCTTGTTCAGTATTTTCATCATACCCTCCTTACTGTGCATATTTCTGAATATCATCATAAAGTGCCTTGTAGCTTTCCCCCTTGGCGCAGTAATTTTCATGAACCGGCTGCACCGCCTGGATAAATGCCGTCTTGTCAATATCCCGGTAAACGGTGACTCCATGGCTTTCGGCCTCCTCAATGGCCTCTGCCATCATGCCGTTATACAGGCTCTTAAAATTCTCATTGGCCTTCTGGATGGAATCCACCAGAAGCTGCTTCTGTCCGTCTGTCAGACGGTTCCAGGTTCTGGTACTGACAATATAGATATCCGGCGAATACTGGTGCTCCGTGTAGGTATACGCCTTGACCAGATCCTGATGTCCGTCCACGGTCAGCACCAGCTCCGTATTCTCCGCGCCGTCTACAATCCCCTGCTGCAGGGCGCTGTAGGTTTCACCGCCTGCCATGGGAACCGGAGAGCCGCCCATGAGTTCAATCATGTCCATGGAGGTGGAACTTGGCATGGAACGGATTTTCTTTCCCTTGAGAACCGAAGGATTCGTGCAGGGCACATTCTCTTTCAGATAAAAATTCCGGGAACCATTGGCATAATATCCGATGGCAATGTACCCGTCCTCCTCCGTGGACCGGAACAGCTCCTTCACCTTCTCACTGTTCTCACAGGCCGCGTAATAATGCTCCTGACTCTGAAACAGATAAGGCACCGCGAAAATGGAGTATTCGTCCTTAAACTGGCCCAGGGTATTGGAACTGACCTTTGCCATGTCCAGCACCCCTGCCTGCACCATCTCGATTTCTTCCTTCTCCGTCCCCAGCACTCCGCTGGCATAGATGGTAACCTTCAGATTCTGGCTGGTATCCTCCGCCACAAACTCTGAGATTTTGGCGATAGATCCGGCAATCTCCGACCCTGCCGCCTGATTATGGGCCAGACGCAGTTCCAGCATCTCTCCGGAAGAAGCCCCCGCTACCGAGAAAAAAGTGGCCCCCACTACCACAATAGCGGCTGCGCTGGCAGCAATTCCCAGCGTTTTTTTCCATTTTTTCATACGTCTTTTTCTCCTTTCTCTTGGCACATCCTCCATAAGAAGAATATAGTTTTATAGAAAATACACAATTCTGCTGTTTCTTTCTCTTGTAAATACCGGCATTTTTAAGTGTTTTCAGTATAGCATATTCCAAATGGGATTTTCCCCCCTGAATTGACCGGAATCTATCATTTTCGAACTATATTGTACTCACAGTCCCCGGTTTTTGCAGGATTTCCATTGACAATCCTGGCAGATTGCAAAAGCAATATGCAATATGATAGAAAAAATGCGGGATGGAAGGGAAATTTTGTGTAACAGTACATGGACAGGAGGATGAGTCCCAGTAAGCAGTAGATTGGATTGTGTGCAAATGAACGCTTGCGGAAAAATCCAAAAGGGGAGTATAATAAAAGGAACATGATCTTGCCCATGAAAAAGGAGGATGATGGGATGACCATTGAGAATATTGTGCGTGGGGAGTCAAAAAATGTAGAGTTTAAGGTTATGCTGCCAAAGAATTCGGAAAAATATATCAAGACCATTATCGCTTTTGCCAACACCCAGGGCGGTCAGTTGATTATCGGTATTGATGACCAGACAAGGGAGATTATCGGTGTAGATGAGGACATTCTTTTCAGAACCATGGACAGCATTTCCAATGCTGTATCTGACGCCTGTACACCACAGATTGTACCCAATGTGGAACCACGGACGTTAAACGGTAAAACTGTCATTGTCGTTACGGTTGCACCAGGCCCAAACCGTCCCTATTATCTAAAATCCCAGGGCAGGGAGAAAGGAACCTATATCCGTGTGGCAGGTACTTCCCGTCCAGCACATCCGGAAAAGATTAAAGAACTGGAAATGGAGGGGGCACGGATTTCCTGGGATGAACTGACCTGCATAGGCTATCCGGTTACGGAAGATGCAGTCCAAAAACTCTGCTCGGATATTATGAACTATCGCCAGCAGGCAGGGGCAGCCCCACGAAATGTGACAAAAACACAGTTAGTAAACTGGAAACTGCTGAAAGAGATCCATGGCAGCACTACTGCATCCAATGCATTTGTGCTGCTAACATCAGACTGCTTCCCATTTTCCAAAACACAGTGCGCGGTCTTCAAGGGAACAGAGCGAAATGTATTTCTTGACAAACGCGAATTTACCGGACCGGTTTATGAACAGATTGAAGACGCCGTTTCCTTTGTTCTCCGCAATATCCGGCTGGGAGCTACCATCAAAGGTTTAGTCCGTCAGGAATCCTTTGAACTGCCTGTAGAAGCGATTCGTGAAATGATCATCAACGCCCACTGCCACCGCAGCCTGACCGAGGCTTCCTATGTACAAGTGGCTATTTATGATGACCGGCTGGAGGTAACTTCTCCCGGCGGGCTTTATAATGGCCTGACATATGAAGAGCTGATGAGTGGACATTCCAGACTCCGCAACAGAACCATTGCCAATGTTCTGGGGCAGATGGGTCTGGTGGAATCCTGGGGAACCGGCATTAAAAGAATCATGAAAGCTGCGGAAGATTATAGCCTTCCGGTGCCAGAATTTCAGACCTTTGACAACATGTTCCGGGTCAATCTTTTCCGCCCTCTGTCTTCGGGCAACTGTACACCATCGGAAAAGCATCGGAGAAGCATCGGTGAAACATCGGTGAAGCATCGGAGAAGCATCGGTGAAGCATCGGAGAAAATCATGATAAATAAGGAAGCGTTAAATGATACCCAGCGAAAAATCCTTAACTTACTGGCCGAAAACACACAGCTTTCCGCTGCAAAGATAGCGGAGCATATCGGAATTTCCAGGAGGAATGTTGAATCCAACATGAAAAAACTAAAAGACCAGGGCATCCTCATCCGGCACGGTTCACCTAAAAATGGCTATTGGGAAATCATAAGCTAACAAAATTTTCCCCCGGGGGATTCCAATGAAAAAAATTCTCACGTTTTACCTGCAGCCCTACTACCTGCGGATGGCAGTGGGCTTTCTGATTAAATTTACCGGGACCATCATGGACCTGCTTCTTCCGTGGACCCTGGCCCATATGATTGACGTGGTGATTCCGGCCAACCGGCGGGGAGGGATTCTCCTGTGGGGCGGATTCATGCTTGTCTGCTCTTTGCTGGCGGTCTCCCTCAACATCCTGGCCAACCGGATGGCTTCCCGGGTGGCCAGCGATGCCATGTTCCGGATTCGCAATGACCTGTTTGAGAAGATCATGTATCTGTCCGGCAGTGATCTGGACCGGTTTACCCGCCCGTCCCTGATCTCCCGGCTGACTTCGGATACCTATCATGTCCACCAGATGCTGGGCCGGATTCAGCGGCTGGGCGTCCGGGCGCCCATCCTTCTGACCGGCGGCATTGTCATGACCCTGCTTCTGGACCCGGCGCTGGCCCTGGTGCTTCTGGCCACCCTGCCCCTTCTGACTGTGGTGGTGGTCCTTGTATCCAGAAAAAGCATCCCCCTGTTCGGGCAGGTACAGCTGCGGGTGGACCGGTTTGTCCAGATGCTGCGGGAGGATATTGCCGGAATCCGGGTGATCAAGGCCCTGTCCCGGGAGGATTATGAGCGGGAACGGTTTGACCGGATCAACCGGGAGGTGGTGGAGTGGGAGAAAAAAGCCACCCTGACCACTGCCCTTACCAGTCCGGCCATGAATATCCTGCTGAACCTGGGGATGGTGGGAGTCCTTGTGGTGGGTGCCTGGCGGGTAAACCGGGGGCTGTCAGAGGTGGGAAAGATTCTTGCCTTTATGACCTACTTTACCATTATCCTCAATGCCCTGCTTTCCATCTCCCGGATGTTCGTAATGGTCTCCAGGGCGGCGGCATCTGCGGAGCGGATCGCCCAGGTGCCGGACGGGCCGGATGAGCGCGGGATCACCCTGGTGCCGGACGGGCCGGATGAGCGCGGGATCATGAATGCCTGTGACAGCCAGGCGGAACAGGCGGCAGGACGTACCGGCGCCCCAGCGTCCCCGCCCCACATCCAGTTCCAGCAGGTCTCCTTCTCCTACACGGGAAAGGGCAGGCAGCTTTCGGATATCAGCTTTTCCTTAAACCACGGGGAGACCCTGGGGATCATCGGGCCTACCGGCTCCGGCAAATCCACTCTGGTCCAGCTTCTTATGCGGTTCTATGATGTGGACCAGGGGGTGATCCGGCTGGATGGAAGGGATATCCGCAGCCTGGATTTACAGAGCCTGCGGCGGCAGTTTGGGGTGGTGTTTCAGAATGATTCCTTATTTGAAACCCATATTTACGAGAACATTTCCATGGGGCGGAGCCTGACCCGGGAACAGGTTATGGATGCGGCGGCCTATGCCCAGGCAAAGGAGTTCGTAGAGGAAAAAGGCGGACTTAAGGAGAAGCTGGATATCCGGGGAGCCAACTTAAGCGGCGGACAGAAGCAGCGGATTCTCATTGCCAGGGCCCTGGCAGCCCATCCGGCCATTCTGGTACTGGACGACTCTTCCAGCGCCCTGGATTACCATACCGATGCCCGGCTGCGGGCTGCCCTGGGAGAGCATTTCCGGGATACTACCTGCATCCTCATTGCCCAGAGAATCTCCGCCATCATGGAGGCAGACCACATTCTGGTGCTGGAGGAAGGGCGCATGACCGGATACGGAACCCACCAGGAACTGATCCGTTCCTGCGGGCTGTACCAGGAGATTGCAAAATCCCAGATGGGCTGACCCTTGTCAGCCAGTCAGAGAGCTATTGATCACAATTACATGGGCCGGGAATCCTGCGGAAGCAGGCAGGGGATTCCGGGAGCACACACCTGCAGCAAGGAGGAACTTCCCATGGCAGTAAAAGCCAGAACCGACGGAATCGAGATTCAGGGCACTACCCTCCAGTATATGAAACAACAGAAACACGTAATCCTCCGGCTGGGACGTTATCTGGTCCGGTACCGGCTGCTGCTGGCACTGGCGTTTCTCATGACCGCGGCAGGTAATCTCTTTGCCCTGGTGGGGCCCATGCTGTCAGGGTGGGCCGTGGATGCCATCCAGCCGGGAAAGGGCCTGGTGGACTTTGGCCGGGTATTCTACTATGCCCGGTGGATGATACTCTTTTACACGGTCGCCGCGGCGCTGTCCTATCTTCAGTCGGTTCTCATGGTTACCATCAGCCGGAAGGTGGTCTACCAGATGCGCCGGGACGTGTTTGACCGGCTTCTGGCCCTGCCGGCAGGGTATTTTGACCGGCACCAGACCGGGGATATGATCAGCCGGATCTCCTACGACATAGACCTGGTCAATGAATCCCTATCCCATGACCTGGTGCAGATGCTTACCACCATCATCACCGTGGCAGGGGCCCTGGCCATGATGGTGGCCATCTCTCCGCCTCTGGTGCTGGTGTTTGTATTTACGGTTCCCCTGTCCGCCTCCATTACCCGGTACCTTACCGGCCGGACCCGCCCCCTGTTCCGGAAGCGCTCGGCCAGTCTGGGACGGCTTAACGGATTCGCGGAGGAAATGGTCACCGGCCAGAAGGCCATCAAGGCCTACTGTGAAGAGGAAGAAATTACCCGCCGGTTCCGGCAGCAGAACCGGGATGCAGTGGAGGCCTGCTACCAGGCCGAGTACTATGGCAGTACCGTGGGTCCCATGGTGAATTTCATCAACAATCTGTCCCTGTCCCTGATCAGTGTGTGCGGTGCCTTCCTCTATCTGTCCGGGATGATGGGGGTGGGGCAGATTTCCTCCTTTGTGCTGTACTCCCGCAAATTCTCCGGCCCTATCAACGAGGCCGCCAACATTGTCAGTGACTTGCAGTCTGCCATTGCGGCGGCGGAGCGGGTATTTGGCCTGATGGACCAGCTCCCCGAACCGGCTGACACGCCGGGAGCCCGCTGTCTGGACCAGGACCGTCTGCGTGGGGCTGTGACCTGGGACCAGGTGGATTTCGGCTATGAACCCGGACGGCAGATTCTCCACGGGCTTTCCTTTGAGGCCCGGCCAGGGCAGATGGTGGCGGTGGTGGGACCTACCGGTGCCGGAAAGACCACCCTGATCAATCTTCTTATGCGGTTTTACGATGCTGATGCCGGAGAGATCCGGGTAGACGGGACAAAGCTCCAGGGAATCACAAGAGCCAGTCTGCGGAAATCCTTTGCCATGGTGCTGCAGGATACCTGGCTGTTCCAGGGCACCATTTATGAAAATCTGGTCTACGGGCGGGAGGACCTTTCCATGGAAGAGGTGGTGGAGGCGGCAAAGGCGGCCCATATCCATTCCTTTATTATGCAGCAGCCAGAGGGCTATGACACGGTTCTGCGGGAGGATGCTTCCAACATTTCCAAGGGCCAGAAGCAGCTTCTGACCATTGCCAGGGCCATGCTCCAGGACGTCCAGATGCTGATTCTGGACGAGGCCACTTCCAATGTGGACACCCGCACCGAGCACCAGATCCAGGCGGCCATGGCCAGGCTTATGGAAGGCAAGACCTGCTTTGTCATTGCCCACCGGCTGTCCACCATCCGGGACGCGGACCAGATTCTGGTGATCCGCCAGGGACGGCTGGTGGAGCAGGGCACCCACGAAAGCCTCATTGCCGGCAAAGGGTTCTATTACCGGATGCATGAGGCGGGGAAGATGGGGGAGCTGGTGTAAACTCCTCTTTCTGTTTCCCGGAAGGACGAGAAGATGGCCTGGTCCAACCGGGCATTTTTCTGCCCGGCAATTTTTTTATTTTTTCTATAAGAAAAGTAAGCACAAAATCCACATTTATAGTATAATGGTAAGGACTTGAAAAATGTGTATGTTATTTTAGGATGGTTTGGGTCAGCCAGATGCCGAAGGAGAGGAAACACATGAATCGAACGAACTTGGAAAACACGCGGATTGATACTGATCTGGAATGGTTTCTGTCTGCGCTTGTCCAGAAGGCTGAGGTGGGCAGGGGAGATATTCAGGAACTTCTGGATGCATTGAGGATAAAATATGATGCGGATGAAGCTTATATACTGGAGGGCCTGACCAGTGAGGAAGGGTTCCGTTACTCGTTTCTGAGCCTGAAGGATGGGGAGCCTTATCCTCCGGAGGGGCTGGTTCTGCCTATGGGCCGGGAGGATTATATTTCCAGCGGGCGGCTGTATGATGAGGAAGGTCTGGCCGAAAGGGACTGGTTTTTTACCTCCAGGCCCCAGGGCCAGAGTGTGCTTCATTATGGTCTTTTCCGCGGGGATATTTACGACGGTGTGGTTGGCATCCGGTCCTTCTCCCCCAGATCCTGGACTTCCGAGGAACGGGAAGCCGTGAAGCGGGTGGGCCGGGTTCTGAAAGGGGTGGTGGGCAATGCCCGCAGTGTCCAGGTACAGTATGAGAAGGTCCGCCAGGCCCAGACCCGGCAGGCAGAGCTTACGGACATTCTTTCCACAATTGGCTGCGGGGTTATCCGGTACCGGGAGAATGACAAGGCCATTCTGATGGTGAACCAGATGGCCCTGGATATTCTGGGCTATGAGACCAAGGAGGAGATGGATCTTCTGTTCGGGTTCGAGGGCATGATATCCTTTGTTCTGGAAAAGGACCGGCCCATTCTTCTGGAATGGAAGGAAAGCCTTAAGAATGTCGGGGACAAATCCCGGAGAGACTACCGCATTGTCCGCCGGAACGGGGAGCTTGTGTATATTCACGGCGAGAGCCAGCTTCTCATGGACCTGGGAGGAGACCGGGTCTACCAGCAGACCTTTTGGGATGTGACCGAAAAGGAGCTGCATGAGGAAGAGGTTTTGTGGGAGCGGGCCAAGCGGGCCATGGCAGCCGAGGAAGAGAAGGCCGAGGCGCTGGAGATTTCCCAGGAGCGCAAGGAAATCCTCATGGGACTTAACCAGATGCTTCTGGGGTCCTACTACATTAATCTGGTTACCGGGGAATGCCAGATGGTAGGCGCCAACTGTACGGAGAAGTTCATGGATACGGCTTTGGGGGACTATGACCAGGTGCTGGCTGCTTTTGCAGAGTCTTCGGTCCACCAAAAAGACAGGGAAACATTCCTCCGGATGTGTTCCCGGGATTATGTACAGAATCACCTGACCAGGGAAGCTCCCCTTTACTCCCTGGCCTTTCGCATACTCCATGATACCGGGTACAAGTGGTACCGGATGATGATGATCCTCTCCCCGGTCCAGGATGACAGCAGCATTGAAAAGGCGATTCTCGCCTTCATGGATGTGGATGATGTGAAGCGCAGGGAGGATGACTACCGGAGACGCCTGGAGGAATCCAACCGGAATCTCAAGGAAGCCCTGGAGCAGGAAAGCGAGTACAAGCGTGCCTTAAAGGAAGCCTATGACACCGTCATGAAGGCCAACCGGGCCAAAAGTATCTTCCTCTCCAATATGAGCCACGATATGCGTACTCTGATGAACGGAATCGTAGGAATGACTGCCATTGCCATGGAGCACCCGGACAATTCCCAGAAGATCACCCAGTGTCTCAACCGGATTGAGACCGCGTCTTCCTATCTGCTGCAGCTGATCAATGACGTGCTGGACATGGGCAGGATCGAGGCCGGAAAGCTGTCCATCAGCCGGGAACCGGTCTTCTTAAACAAGGTTCTGGAGTCGGTGACCATGCTGATTTATGCCCAGGTCCGGGAGAAGCAGCATACCTTCCGCCTGCATGTGGACCAGGTATCCCACTTCCGTTTTATGGGAGACAAACTGCGGCTGAACCAGATTCTTATGAACCTGCTGGGCAATGCGGTCAAGTACACACCCAGGGGCGGGAACATTTCCCTGGACATTACCGAGTATTCCCACCACGTTACCGGTCTGCCCTGGCTGCGGTTCACCGTTCAGGACAATGGCATCGGCATGAACCAGGACTTCCAGTCAAGGGTATTTGAGATGTTCACCCAGGAATCTGCCGGGGCCAGAACCCGTTTCCAGGGTACGGGACTGGGACTGGCCATTGCGTCCAGCCTGGTATCCCTTATGGACGGAACCATCCATGTCTCCAGTGAGAAGGGGACTGGTTCTGTCTTTACGGTATGTCTGCCGGTAACGGATTCTCCGGCCAACAGCCAGGAGGAGCTGCCCCGTTCCTGGAGCATCCTTATTGACCAGGATACGGAGGAATGGGCCATTCCTGACCTGGACAAGGAGACCGACCATGATACAGACCATCCGCTTCTGTCCGGTTACCGGTTCCTGGTTGTAGAGGACAATGAGCTGAACCTTGAGATCATGACCGAGATTCTGGAAAGCCAGGGAGCAGAGGTGGAGACCGCAGAAAACGGACAGATCGCCGTGGAAAAGTTTGAGACTTCCTCCCCGGAGCATTATGACCTGATTTTTATGGATATCAAGATGCCGGTTCTGGACGGCTACCAGGCTACGGAAAAGATCCGCTCCCTGGACCGGAAGGATTCCCGCACCGTGCCCATCATCGCACTGACTGCCGATGCCTTTCCGGAAGATGTGCAGAAAGCCCTGGATACAGGTATGAACGCCCATGTGGCAAAGCCCATTGACCTGGATATCCTTCATGAGCAGATCGGAAGGCATGTGAAACGGGCGTAAGATTGTAAAAGGGAGTACCGCCAAATACCCCGGTTCCCCAGCCGGTAATGCCGGGATCTGACAGATACCCCCATTACCGGTTGGGAACGCCGGCCATTTGGCGGCACTCCCTTTCTTTTTCTTTCATGTGTGTCTGACGGAAAGCAGGCCTGATATCAGTCTTCGTCCCGGCTGCAGATCTGCAGCCGGTGCTGGTATTTCTCCCTTGTGGCCAGGCCGCCGCGGATATGGCGCTCGGATTTGTTCACATCCAGCACGATCCGCGCCTGGGCCGCCAGGGATGGATTGATGTCCTCCAGGCGGTCGGTCACGTCCTTATGTACCGTCGACTTGGATATTCCGAATTTCTTGGCAGTCTGCCTTACGGTCGCGTTGTGGTCTATGATGTAATTGGCGATGGCCACTGCCCGCTCTTCGATATATTCCTTCAAGGTGGTCTCCCCTGAGAATGTTTTTTACATCATATGCCAGGGGCAGGACATTTATACCTGATGGGGGTTCCTGGTCTGGAAGGGTTTTAGCTTAATCGGTTATAGTCCACCCCGAAAAAATCCAGGGCAATTCCTGCCAGCGTAAGTATCCCTGTGGCCAGGGCTTTCCGGTCTGTGTAAAATGTGGGACTGTGAAGGCTTCCATAAGGACCTCCCGGAGTTCTGCATCCCAGGCGGACAAAGACACCGGGTGCTTTTTCTTTGACAAAGGAAAAGTCTTCGGCTCCCATGCTGGGTATGGCCAGGTCCACCACATTTTCCTTTCCCAGAAGCGTCTCCCCGCAGCGGCGTACACGCTCCACCCACTCATCATCATTGACAAACGGCGGCGGCCCAAGCTCCAGCTCCACTTCTGCCTGGCCGCCCATGGCACCGGCCACCCCCTGGCAGACCTGGGGAATCCGTTTCAGCAGATGGGCTCTTACCTGGGGCGTCACGGCCCGGATGCTGGCCCCCATCTCCACCCTGTCCGGGATGATGGTGCAGCCATTCCTTCCGCCGCCTCCGTGGATGGTAAACACGGAAATCACCGCTGACTCCGCAGGGGGAACTTCCCGGGACACAATCTGCTGCAGCGCGGTGATGACCTGGGCTGCAATGGCCACCGGGTCCACAGTGGTGTGGGGATGGGCACAGTGGCCTGCTTTTCCCAGCACCGTGATATCGGCCTTGTCTGCACTGGCCATAATGGGCCCGCGGCGCACACCGATCTTTCCTGCTTCAAATTCCGGGGACACATGGCAGGCTGCCACACCGTCAATGCTGCCAAAATCAATCAGGGGACTTTCCAGAAAAAGCTTTGCCCCTGCCAGAATCTCTTCTGCCGGCTGGAAGAAAAAGAGAACCGATCCTGCAATCTGGTCCCGGTAATGCTCCAGAACCCGGACCGCTCCCAGCAGGACGGAGGTATGCACGTCATGACCGCAGGCATGCATCACCCCTTCCACCTGGCTTCTTACCGGGAAGCCGGAATCCTCCTGGACCGGAAGGGCATCCATGTCCCCCCGCAGGGCGATACACCGGCAGGGGCCTGGCCTGGTTCCCCGGATTTCCACCAGCCATCCGGTGTCCCCGATCCGTTCCATCCGGTCTACATGGGTCTTCTGGCCCAGCTCCTTTTCAATCAGTCCGCTGGTATGAAACTCCTTAAGCCCCAGCTCCGGGTGCATGTGAATCTGCTTCCATACCTGGTAAATCTCCGGCTCTATGTCTGCTACCAGTTTCTGTAAGTTCATAATAACCTCCTGTCTGTGGTGCTGTTACGGTTCCTGCTGATAGAAACCAGTATATCATGAAGGAACGGATAAAGGAAAGAGGATAATAGTTCGAAAAAACGAACTATCACCAAAAAAAGTCAGTACTTGCAGAAACTGTCCCCAGGGAATATGGTAATAGCAGTACAACACAAAGGAGTGATTCATATGCATTACACCGGAACCATCTGGAGGCCTCCTTATGAGGCTTCTTCCCTGCTTCTGGAAGTCACCGCAGGCTGCACCCACCACAGATGCAAGTTCTGCACCCTATATGCGGACCTGCCGTTCCAGTTCCGCATGTCCCCTGTCAAGGACGTGGAAGCGGACTTGCGGGAAGCCAGAAACCAGTCCCGTTTATGGAGAAACAGCCAGGTATCCCGGATCTTTCTGACCGGGGCCAATCCGTTTGTTCTCAAGGCATCCCGGTTACTGGAAATTGCAAAGCTTGTGAGAACCTATTTCCCGGAAACAAAAACCATCGGCTGCTTTTCCAGGGTGACGGATATTGCCTTAAAGACGGACCAGGAGCTTTCCGAACTGGCGGCTGCCGGGTATAACGGGCTTACAATCGGTATGGAAACCGGGGACGATGAAGCACTGGAATTCATGAACAAGGGCTACGGTTCCCAGGATATTCTGACCCAGTGCAGACGGCTGGACATGGCCGGAATTACCTACAATTTCTTCTATCTTACGGGAATTTCCGGGGCCGGAAACGGGGAAAAAGGGGCCAGAGCCACGGCCCGGATCTGCAACCAGCTTCATCCCCGGATCATCGGAGCCAGCATGCTGACCGTTTATCCGGATTCGGAGCTTTTCCAGGAGATTCGCCAGGGAAACTGGCAGGAGGAAGCAGAACTTGAGAAGTACCAGGAGCTGAAAATCCTGGTTAAAAATCTGCACATTCCGGTCTGGTTCGGCGCCCTGGGCGCCTCCAATCCCATACCGGTCCAGGGCACACTGCCAGGAGAAAAGAGGGAGATTCTGTCCGTACTGGACCGGATTATCGGGCAGGTAAGCGAAGAAAGGCTGCAGCATTACCGCAGGAATCTGCGGCATCTGTAAGGAGGAGAACATGCATTTTTCAGGAAGAACCTGGCGGCCATCCTACGAGGCTGATTCCTGCATCATCCAGCTGACGTCAGGCTGTACCTGGCAGCGGTGCCATTTCTGCAGCCTATATGCAGAAGAACCATTCCGGGTATCCCCTCTGGCAGAATTTGAGCAGGACCTGGGGGAAATTAAAGCGTATCAGCCTTATGCAAGACGGCTCTTTTTGACCGGGGCCAATCCATTTGCACTGAGCTATGAACGGCTCCGGCCCTATATTCTTACGGTCCGGGACTATCTGATCAAATGCCGGAGCATTGCCATGTTTGCCAGTGTCCGGGATATCCGGAACAAGGAGGTATGGCAGTTAAAAAAGCTGCGGGCCATGGGAGTCAACGGACTCAGTATCGGTACGGAAAGCGGGGATGACGGGACTCTGGCGCTGGCCAATAAGGGGTATACCTCCCAGGATATTCTGGAACAGTGCCGCAAGCTGGATGAGGCAGGAATTGAGTATTATTTTGTATATATGACCGGGCTGGCGGGGCAAGGGGCCGGCTGCCGGAACGCTGTCAACAGTGCCAGACTGTTCAGCCGGCTAAATCCCTATTTTATCTCCGTTGACTCCCTGACGCTTTTTCCCGGAACAAGGCTTTATGAAATGGCCCAGGCAGGAACTTTTGTTCCGGCCGGGGAGAAGGAACGGATGCGGGAATTGCAGATATTTATCCGGAATCTACAGATCCGGGTCCATCTTTTTGCCAATTCCAAATCCAATTTCTACCCGGTTACCGCCTATCTGCCCCGGGACCGGGATTCCATAACAGGGGAATTGCAGTATGTGATGGACCGGACAAGTGAGGAGGAGATGGCGGCGTACCGCAGGGGGATGAGGTCCCTGGAGTAACCCTGAAAGTTACTATTCACGGGGGGGGGGCATCTTCTTGTCCGGCTATGCCGGACAAGAAGCATCGGGCGTCCGCCCG
>CAJTOV010000052.1 GCA_910577765.1 uncultured Lachnospiraceae bacterium | reverse complement strand
GGGATAAACGCTGAAGGCATCTAAGCGTGAAGCCCCCCTCAAGATGAGATATCCCATCGCAGGAGTAAGACCCCTTGAAGACGACGAGGTTGATAGGGCAGGGGTGGAAGTGCAGTAATGCATGGAGCTGACTGTCACTAATAGGTCGAGGGCTTGACCAGGAAGGTTCAGGGAAAAGAAGAACGGAAAACGGATGAAATCAGTATGCAGTTTTGAGGGTACATGGAAAACCATATGCGCGAGTGGCTCAGTTGGTGGAGTACGACCTTGCCAAGGTCGGGGTCGCGGGTTCGAGTCCCGTCTCGCGCTCTTTTTAAACAGCTTCCGGGAATACCGGAAGCTGTTTTTGAGGTTTTTTTGATAGGGGGAGGGAGACGGTATGTTCCCATATGAAGTGGTCAATTCCTATAATGAGCTGGAGATGCAGGTGTACACCTATGTTCTGGAGCATAAGCATGAGATACGTAATATGACGATCCGGGCGCTGGCGGAGGCGGCCCATGTATCTACTGCCACGGTCAGCCGGTTCTGCAAAAAGACAGGATGTCAAGGGTATTCCGAATTCAAAGCCCAGTTCAAGCTGTACTTAAGCCAGGGAAGGAAGCAGCAGCCGGAAATCGACTTAAAGGAGATTCAGCGTTTCTTTGAAGAGTTCCACACAGAGGCCTACCAGAAGAAGTTCAGCCAGGTGGTAGAGGAGATCCGCAGGGCCCAGCACCTGCTGTTTATGGGGATCGGGACTTCCGGGATTCTGGGAAAATATGGGGCCAGGTATTTTTCCAATCTGGGGAAATACAGCCAGTTTATTGAAGATCCCTTTTACCCCATTAATATGGATTTGGACCACACGCTGGTGATCATCTTGTCCGTATCCGGGGAAACGGAGCAGGTCAACGAGATGGCCGGGCGGATGAAGGAGCATTGCTGCCGCCTGGTCAGTATCACCAACCGGGCGTCCACCACCCTGGGCAGGCTGTGCGACCACAATCTTACCTACTATGTGGCAGAACGGAAGATTGGGAAACATGTGAATATCAGCACTCAGGTTCCTGTGATGTTCCTTCTGGAGACCCTGGGGCGCAGGGCCGCCAACTATGAGGCCGAATGATCCTCGGGGGCTGACGCTCTATCGTAGTTTATCTGTGACTGTTCATTTTGACATGTTACAGACTGTTTCAGGTTTGTAACATATTTCTTTTTTCTGAAACATTACCAAAAAACCAGGAGAAACTTGTTTTTTTATTCCAGGCAGTTTATAGTGAAGAAAAGATAGGGGGTGACAGGTATGGCACCAGTCAGATTGCAGGAGCTGTTTGCGCTGCTGCGGCAGGATGAATACCGGACTGCCCGGCAGCTGGCAGGACAGCTTGGGGTAAGTGAGAAGACCGCGCGCACCCGGCTGCGGGAATTAAACGACGAGCTGGAGAAAAACGGGGCGAAGGTAGTGTCCAGAGCCAGATTCGGTTACCGCCTGGAGGTTGTGAATCCGGTGCCCTTTGAAGCCTGGCAGAGTAAAAAAGGAAAGGGGGAGCCTCTGGAAAATGCAGGGGAACGCAGCGATTATCTCATGGCATGCCTTCTTTTTCGTCCAGGGTATGTGAAGATAGAGGAGCTGTGCGACTTTATCTATGTGTCCAGGCCCACCCTTTCCAGTTGCCTGAAAATGGTGGAGGCGATCCTGAAACGCTACCATGTATCTTTGGAACGGAGACCCGGCTATGGAATCCGGGTGGAGGGCAGTGAGTTTGATATCCGCAGGCTGATCAGTGATTATTTTATCCGGCACAACTGTCTGACAGACGTTGATATCAGCCACCAGGACCAGGAGCTTCAGGAACTGGCCCAGCAGGTCAAGATTCTGATGGCCCGATACGATGTCCATCTGTCAGAAATATCATTTGAAAACTTTGTCAATTATGCTTATATCTCCTGGAAACGGATTCGCAGCGGCTTTTCCTTACACCTGGATTCGGAAAATCTTATGGAAATCGGCTTCAAGGAGCAGTCCTTTGTCAGGGAGCTGATTCACACTCTGGAAGCGGAGAAGGGAATCCACTACACCAGGGACGAGGAACAATATCTTCAGCTATATCTGGCCGGGAAACGGATGATCGGAAATATGGTGGAAAATGATTCTAATTTCGTCATCAATGAACGCACCGACCGGCTGGCCCTGGAGATGCTGAAGCTGGCGGAGCAGGAGTACCATCTGCATTTTTCCAATGATTTTGAGATCCGCATGACATTAAACCAGCACCTGGTGCCTTTTGACGTGCGGATGCGTTACCAGATTCCCGTGAAAAACCCCATGCTGCCGGAAATCAAAGAAAAGTACAGCATGGCCTACCAGATGGCCCATGTGACCTCCAGCGTCCTGCGGGAGTATTACAAAAAGGATATTCCTGAGGAGGAGATCGGGTATTTTGCCCTGATCTTTGCCCTGGCCCTGGAGAAGGGTAAGACTGACTGCCGCTATGATATTCTGGTGGTGTGCGGTACCGGCAAAGGAACCTCCAGACTTTTGAAATACAAATATGAGCAGGAGTTTTCCGACTACCTGAAAAATATTTATGTGTGTGATCTGCTGGGACTGGAAGAGTTTGATGTTTCCAGGGTGGACTACATCTTTACCACCGTACCCATTACCCGGGAAGTGGCGGTGCCCATTATTGAGGTAGGTATGTTCCTGGGGACCGATGATATCCAGAAGATCACAGGCCTTCTGCGTTATGGCAGCAATGGTGGCATGATCCGGCGGTATTACGGCGAGAAACGGTTTATCCGGGATGTGCCGGCAGGCACCAAGGAGGAGATTCTGGCATATCTCTGCGGGATCATCCGGCGCCAGGAGCAGGTTGACCCGGACTTTTATGAGCTGGTGCTGGAG
Organism: uncultured Lachnospiraceae bacterium; assembly: GCA_910577765.1. GTDB lineage: Bacteria > Bacillota > Clostridia > Lachnospirales > Lachnospiraceae > Brotaphodocola. The sequence goes on along the minus strand of CAJTOV010000052.1, from coordinate 20,186 downwards.
CGGGAAGCTTACGCCCAGATGGATTACGGCAACTACATAGCCATCCCCCACCCAAACCGGATCGCCTCCCAGGAATCTTTTGCCTATGTGGCTGTTCTGGAGAAGCCGGTGATCTGGAACAACCAGCCGGTTCAGGTGGTGCTGCTGGTTTCCATTGGGCGGAAGGAGGATCGGGATATGCAGCGGTTCTATGAGACCACAGCCCGGTTCGCCCTGAATACGGAGGCAGTCGCCGCTGTGATCCGGAACCCGGAGTACGAGGTTTTCATAGAAATGCTGCAGAGATAGGGCCCTGTCATGGATGGCTGCCATGTGTCACGCATGTCACAAGGTTGTCCATGACGGGGTTTTGTGGTGCTGCAGACGCTGATGTTACCACAATCATTCTTCAATTACCAGAATGATTGTGGTAATTTTTATTCTGGAGTCCGGCGGAAAACGTGCTACAATAAAACCAGTGAAGGGAATCGCGATTACCAGACACAATACAGGAAAGCAGTAGCAGGTAAGGGTGTACCGGAACTGTTACACGGAAAGAGAGTCAGGAGGCAGGAATCATATGCTTAGAAAGGATTTTTTATGGGGCGGAGCAGTGGCAGCCCACCAGCTGGAAGGCGGATGGCAGGAAGGCGGCAAGGGTGTCAGCATTGCGGACGTCATGACTGCCGGGGCCAATGGCGTAAGCCGTGAGATCACCGACGGGGTGATCAAAGGAAAGAATTACCCCAACCATGAAGCTATTGATTTTTATCATTATTATGAGAAGGATATCCGCCTGTTCGCGGAGATGGGGTTCAAATGTTTTCGCACCTCCATTGCATGGACCAGGATTTATCCCACCGGCGAGGAAGAGCTGCCCAATGAGGAAGGGCTGGCATTCTATGACCGCATGTTTGATACCTGCCGTCAGTATGGGATTGAGCCGGTGATCACCCTCTCCCATTTTGAGATGCCCTACCATCTGGTAAAGAAATACGGCGGCTTCCGGAGCCGGGAGTGCGTGGATCTGTTTGTAAAATTTGCCAGAACCTGTTTTGAGCGCTACAGGGATAAGGTGACCTACTGGATGACCTTTAATGAGATCAACAACCAGGCAAACTACGAGACAGACTGGGCCCCCTTTACCAATTCCGGCCTGCGGTTTGCGCCCGGGGAAGACCGGGAGTTTCTCATGTACCAGGCAGCCCACTATGAGCTGGTGGCTTCGGCCAAAGCAGTCAAGGCCGGCCATGAGATCAACCCGGATTTTAAAATCGGATGTATGCTGGCCATGACTCCCATCTACCCCTGCTCCTGTAATCCCGAGGACATGATGATGGCGACCGTGGCCATGCAGAAGCGTTTCTGGTTCGGAGATGTCCATGTCCGGGGTCATTATCCCGCCTATATGAAGGCCTATTTCCGGAGAAAGGGCTTCCGGCTGGACATCACCGCCCGGGATGAGGAGGTTCTGGAGGAAGGAACCGTGGATTACATCGGGTTCAGCTACTACATGTCCTTTGCGGTCAAAGCCACCGCCGACAATCCGGAGTACGACTATATAGAGGATAAGGTCCGGGTGGAGAACCCTTACGTGAAGGCAAGTGAATGGGGATGGCCCATTGATCCCAAGGGCCTGCGTTACAGTCTCAACTGGCTGTATGAGCGGTATGAGCTGCCGCTGTTTATCGTAGAAAATGGTCTGGGGGCCTACGACCAGGCAGGTGGGGACGGCATGATCCATGATACCTACCGGATCGACTACCTGCGGGCACACATTGAGGCTATGAAGGAGTGTGTGGAGCAGGACGGCGTGGATCTTATGGGCTATACGCCCTGGGGCTGTATTGATCTGGTCTCGGCAGGAACCGGGGAGATGGAGAAACGCTATGGCTTTATCTATGTGGATAAGGATAATCAGGGAAATGGGACCCTGGACCGGAAAAAGAAGGAGAGTTTCAACTGGTTCCGGCATGTGATCGAGACCAACGGGGAAGAGTTGTAAAAATTTCAAGCAGGAGGAAATCAAGATGGTAATCCGTTTATTTTGTGCAGCAGGTATGTCAACCAGTGTGCTGGTAGCGAAAATGCAGGACGCGGCAAAGGAAAAGGGCAAGGACGCGGATATTGCCGCCTACCCCATCTCTGAAATGGAGCGTCTGATTGATGGTGTGGATGTAGCCCTTCTGGGGCCCCAGGTGGGCTTCCAGCTGGCTAGGGCCAAGGAAATCTGCGGGCCCAAGGGGGTTCCGGTGGATGTGATCCCCATGCAGGACTATGGTATGTGTAACGGAATGAATGTGCTGAAATTCGCATATAAGCTGGCCAAGAATAAGTAAGGGTCCGGAGGTTAAAAATGGGTACATACATGAATGAAAAAATTATTCCGAAGATCATGAAGCTGATCAATACCAAGGCAGTCCAGTCCATCAAGGACGGCATGATCTACTCCATGCCCCTGCTGATTGTGGGCTCCGTCTTCCTGATTCTGTCCAACTTCCCGGTTCAGGGGGTAGTCGTGTTTCTGGAGGAGACCGGAATTAAAGCAGTCATGGACCAGGCCTACGGGGCCACCTTTAATATCAGCGCCATGATCGCAGTGATCGGTATCAGCTATAATTATGTGAAGCTGGAGGGGCAGGAGCCTCTGGGCGGCGCAATGGTTGCCCTTGGCACCTTTATCCTGCTGATGCCGTCCTATGTGATGACCGCAGGCGGCGAGATGGTTACCGGCGTGATCAACAAGACATGGACCTCGGGCCAGGGAATGATCGGCGCCCTGATCATCGGCCTTCTGGTGGGTTTTTGCTATTCCTGGTTTTTGAAGAAAAACATCCGCATTAAGATGCCCCAGGGGGTTCCGGCAGGTGTCTCCAACGCATTTTCAGCCCTGATTCCTGGGGCAGCCATTATCCTGGTGGCGACTGTGCTTCATGGGATCGCAACCCTGGGCTTCCAGACCACGGTTATGGACGCCATCTATGATGTGATCCAGACACCTTTGCAGGGGATGACCGATTCCCTGGGCGGTGCTCTGCTGATGTGCTTTGCGGGGCCGTTTCTATGGGTATTCGGAGTCCATGGTTCTACGGTTGTAGGCGGCATCATGGGCGGACTTCTGCGGGCCAATGGGCTGGCGAACCAGGCAATCCTGGACAGCGGCATGGAGCTGACCGTAGCCAACGGCGGCCACATTGTCACCCAGCAGTTTTATGACCAGTTTATCAATGTAACCGGCGCGGGCATTACCATCGGCCTGGTTCTGTATATGGTTGCCTTTGCCAAATCCAAACAGCTGAAGACTCTTGGGAAGCTGGAACTGGTACCGGCTATATTCGGGATCAACGAACCGATCCTGTTCGGGATTCCCGTTGTCATGAACCCGCTTCTGGCGGTTCCCTTTGTGGCCATGCCGCTGATTTCCTGTCTGGTGCAGTATTTTGCTCTTTACCTGGGCATCTGCCCGTTGTACGGCGCCATTGAGGTTCCCTGGACATGCCCGCCGGTTATTTCCGGCTTTCTGGTGGGAGACTGGAGAACGGCTTTGCTCCAGATTGTGATCTTTTTCCTTTCCTTTTTGGTGTACCTGCCCTTTATCCGCAGGATTGACAAGATGAATCTGAAGCAGGAGGAGGAAGCGGCCGACGGGGATGAGGATGAAGACTGGTAATAGAGGATGGCTGGAGCGCTGTCAGTGAGGATAAAACTGGCGGCAACGGTTCCGGGATATCCAAAGAATAGGAGAATAGGAGCACGCCCTGGAATTCCCATTCCTGTGGGGTGCTCCGCAAATTCAGATAGAGGAGAGAAGCAATGATGAGTGAAGAATTGGTAACCGTGTGTTTTCAGATCATTACCTATGTAGGGACTGCCAGAAGCTGCTTTGTGAACGCGGTCCAGTGTGCCAAGGACGGGAAGTTTGATGAGGCGGAGAGTCAGTTAAAGCAGGGGGACGAGGCTTTTGTGGAAGGCCACCGCTGCCACGCGGATCTGATTGCCAGGGAGGCCAGCGGGGAATTGCAGGCAAGCGGCCTGATCCTGATGCATGCGGAGGATCAGATGATGAGCGCGGAAAGCTTCCGGATAATCGCGGAGGAATTCATTGCTGTGTATAAGCGGCTGTCTGAGGGGGCTTGAGGGAATAGATATGCCTGCGGATTTTGCTTTCCAGGGGACATCTCCGGCGTGGGTGTTGATTGAGAGAATCAGAGGGGAGAATATATGGAGAAGATTTGTCTATGTATTGATGTGGGCGGCAGTTCCATCAAATATGCCAGAATTGACAGTGAAAAAAATATGATGGATCAGGGAAAGATTCCCACGCCCTATGAGGGGATCAGCGCCTATCTGGACTGTCTGGAAGGAATCTACAGAAGGTTTCAGGGGAAGGTGATGGGGATCAGCCTGTCCGTGCCTGGAATCATTGACAGCCAGAAGGGGGTCTGCATCACCGCCGGGAACCTGCGGTTTGCCGACGGGCTTGGCCTGGTGGAGGAACTAAAAGGGCGTTGCAAGGTACCGGTTGCCATTATGAATGACGCCAAATGTGCGGCTCTGGCCGAGTCCACCTACGGTGTGCTGTCGGACTGCCGGGACGGAGTGGTTCTGGTGCTGGGAACCGGGATAGGAGGTGCCCTGATCAAGGATGGGCAGGTTCACATGGGGCATCATTTTGCTGCCGGGGAATTCAGCTTTATCACCATGGCAGACTGTGTGGATCTTCCTGCCACCCACTGGTGCGGGCTCAACGGGATGCCCAGGCTGCTGGAAGCGGCGGCAAGGTTTAAGGGCATCCCGGCAGACCAGGTAAGTGGGGAGCAGGTCTTTGCGTGGATTCGGGAGGGAGACCGCCAGGTAGAACAGCTTCTGGGGGAATATACCAGGTCTATTGCCAGAATGATCATGAATTTGCAGTTTATCTATGATCCCCAGCGGTTCGCTATCGGTGGAGGCATCAGCAGACAGCCCCTTCTGGTGGAACAGATCCGGAACCATCTGGATTATCTGTACGCCTTGTTTCCTTACCAGGTTCCCAGGGCAGAGGTGGCGGCATGCAAATATTATAATGATGCCAATCTTCTGGGGGCGTATTGTAATCTGTCTCGTAAAATGTGGAAATAAGGGAACATACCCTCAGTGGACAAGGCGAGTGTCCCCTTGTCTACTGAGGGTACATCAGCCGTTGCCGGAATCAGGGAACCGGTCCAATCTTATCTTATAACATAATAGGTTATTCTAAAATCATTTCGAAAACTCTGCACAAAAATACCAGATACTTTTCGTTTAAATTGACAAAAATGGGGGATATATACAAAAATAGGAGAATTTTGCTTGCATGACTGGACTTGACTTGTTATAATATATAACATCAATTGATCGAAAAACCTATAATAGGATATGACAAGTCAGCATGCGGATTTGTCATCACCATGGAGAAGAGAAAGGACTTGGGTGTTATGTTTGATTTCGACCAGGTGATTGACCGGAAGGGCACAACCAGTATTAAGTGGAACAAACAGAATGGATTCGGGCAGAAGGACGGTCTGCTTCCCTTCTGGATCGCTGACACGGATTTCGCTTCCGTGCCGGAGATTCTGGAGGCAGTGAAGGCCCGGTGTGACCATCCGCTGATCGGTTACTCGGAGCCAAAGGACAGTGTGTACCAGGCAATCCAGGGCTGGTGGCAGCGGCACCACCAGTGGAAACCGGAACCCTCCTGGATGCTGTTAAGCTATGGGGTGGTGACCGGCATCTACTTTACCCTTAACGCGGTGGTGCCAAAGGGGGAAAAGGTGCTGGTATTTACGCCGGTGTATGACCCCTTCTTTGCGGCAGTAGGCAACAGCGGCCATACACTGGTGGACTGTCCCCTGGACTATGCTGACAATTACTATACCATCAATTTTGAACGGTTTGAAAAGGAGCTGGCAGACGGAGTCCGTGCTGTGGTGCTTTGCAATCCCCACAATCCCATTGGGCGGGTGTGGACAGAAGAAGAGGTGGGGCGGATTGCCGGACTGTGTGCCAGATACCAGGTGTATCTGCTCAGTGATGAGATTCATTCCGACTTCGGAATCACAAGACCCTACACTACCGCAGGACGTTTTACAAAGATCCGGGACCGGCTGGTAGTCTACACGGCCATCAGCAAGACCTTTAACATGGCCGGGCTGGGTTCCTCCTGCATGATCATCCCCAATCCGGAGCTGAAGAAGAAGATCGCAGACAGCTACGATGCCTGCTGGATGTTCGGCCCCAGTGATCTGGCATTTACCGCCATGGAGGCAGCCTATACATACGGGGACCAGTGGGTCAGGGAGCAGGTGGAGTATTTAAAAGGCAATGCCCAGGCTGTGGAAGCATTCATCCGGGAACGGATGCCCGGAGTGGGAGTCACAAGGCATGAAGGCACCTTCCTGATGTGGCTGAATATGACCTGCTTCGGTCTAAGCAGCAGACGGCTGTCGGAGATATTTGCCAAAGAATACGGTCTGGCCATTGCAGACGGCAGCCACTACGGAAGCCAGGCAGACGGATTTATGCGGTTCAACATCGGGTGTGCCCGCTCCCTGCTGATGGAGGGACTGGAGCAGATGGCAAACATGTATGACCGGTATATGGCCCCATAAGCCCCGGACCGGCATGAGGGATACGGGAAAGGAACCTTGTCACAGACAGATCAATGTATCATTATACAAAAAAGGAAAAGGATAAAGAGGAAACAGAAAAAGGTTTCCCTTGTCTGTAAGTGCCGTGAGGGAATCCCCGCCACGGCACAGAATGGAGGAAATTATGAGTAATCAGCAGCAGGCTCACAAGAAAATCGGTTTTTCCGACTGTATGGGACTGGCCATCGGCCAGATCATCGGGTCCGGTATCATGGTTCTGACCGGCATTGTCATCGGCATGACCGGGCATGGAACCCCTTACGCGTTTATACTGGGTGCACTGCTGGCCATCTCGGTCAGTGTGCCGTTTATCATTCTTACTTCCGTGATCCCTTCTTCCGGCGCCAGCTATAATTATGTCAAGAAAATGCTGGGAGACAAGGCCGGTCTGGTTTACATCGGCATGTTTGCCTTAAGCCAGGTAATGATCGCCACCTTTGCTAAAGGCTTTGCAGGATATTTCTGCTCCATTTTTCAGGGATTCAACGAATCTGTGGTGGCCATGGCGGCACTGGTCTTATGTACCGGAGTCAACCTGGTGGGGCTTCAGACCAGCGCCAAGGTGCAGAAATGTATGGTAACCCTGCTTCTGGTCAGTCTGTTTCTGTTCATCACCTTCGGCCTTCCCAAGGTGGAATGGTCTTCCCTGGCCCTGGCCTCGGACAATGTGATGCCCAACGGCGTCAAGAGCTTTCTTACGGGTATCACCCTTCTGAACTTTGCCTGCGGCGGAGCCAAGAAGATTGCGGAAAACGGAGACGACATTGAGAATCCTTCCAAAACCATTCCCACGGTCATCATCCTGTCCACCTCCATTGTGGCAGTATTCTACGCCCTGATCGGAATCGTGGCAGCCGGTGTCCTGCCGGTGGACCAGGTAGCATTCCAGAACCTGACCCTGGTGGCCAAGACCATATTCCCCACCTGGCTGTATCTGTTCTTTGTATTCGGCGGCGCCATGTTCGCACTGCTGACCACCTTAAACGGAACCTTAAGCTGGGTGACCCGGGGTGTCCAGGAGGCTACCAAGGACGGATGGTTTCCGGCAGCCTGGGCCAAAGAGAACAAGAACGGTGTACCCTACTATATTCTTGGCTTCTACTTTGTCATGGGCGCCCTTCCCATTGTGACAGGGATGGATATGTCCCTGATCTCCAGCATGGGCGTAGGCACGGACATTCTCACCGAGTTCATGGTGCTGGTGGCCTGCTGGGTACTGCCCAAACGGCTTCCGGAAGCCTATAAGCAGAGCCGCTTCTACCTTCCGGAGGGACAGCTTCACGGGGTTTTGGGAGTTATCGGTGTACTGATGCTGGGAACTTCCTATGTGAACCTGTCCGATTTAACCGTACCGGCAGCCATTGCCTGCGGAGTATTCATTGTCTGCCTGCTGGTGTACATGCAGTTCCGGTATAAATATGTGGCGGAGCGGAAGCAGTAACGGAAATAGGAGATGAAAAATTGAAAAAGCGGTTTGCAATCATCGGGTTTGGCTGTGCCGGGTACCATGCACTGGAGGCCATCCGCCAGACAGACCCGGATGCACAGATAGATATATACAGCGACACAGCCATGGCTCCTTACAATCCTATGCTGACCACCTATTACGTGGCAGGAAAGCTTCCCTATGAAGGGCTGTTTCCCTTCGGGTCCCTGGAGGAGATCGGGGCCCGTTACCAGGCCAGGATTTTTACGGACACCCATGTGGACCGGGTGGATGCCGGGAAGCGGACCCTGGTGACCCGGCAGGGGGAAAGCCGGCCCTATGACCGGATACTCCTTGCCACCGGGGCCAGGGCCTTTGTTCCGGAAGCATTTGCCGGGCTGAAAGGAGCCTTCTGTATGCGGACCGTAGCGGATGCGGTAAAGCTTCACGACGCACTGGCCGGCCGCAGCTACAGGTCCGCGGTGGTGGTGGGAGCCTCCATGGTTGGAATCAAGGTGGCGGAGCTGCTTCACAAACAGGGCATTCAGGTGACCCTGGCGGACATGGCTCCCCACATCTTTGCCCTGGCCGCCTACCCGGAAGTGTCCGCCATGATCCAGAAGCGGATTGAAGACATGGGCATCCGTATGGCCCTGGGACAGCCTATTACCGGCGGGGAGGAGATCCCCGGACCGGAAGGGGCAGGGACCCGCTATAAGGTACATCTGGGAAACGGGGAAACCCTGGAGACAGACCTTCTGGTGCTGAACATCGGAACCAGGGCCTCCACCGGAATGGTCAGCAGGGAGGAAATCCAGGTGGACAGGGGAATCGTGGTGAACACGTCCATGGAGACCTCGGCGCCGGGAATCTATGGGGCAGGGGACTGCTGCCAGGGAAACAACCTTCAGTCGGGCCAGACCCAGATCATCGGACTCTGGGCCAATGCAGGCATCCAGGGCCGTGTGGCAGGGCAGAACATGGCAGGAGGGTCCCGGGAGACAGACGGGAACATTCTCCACAATATTACCCATTTCCTGGACATGGACTTTATCGGACTGGGGGATAACCGGCTTACCGGGGAGACTTATACCTACTGGAGCCGGAAGAAGGATTTCTATTTGCAGGCCGTGGTCCGGGACGGAAAGCCGGTGGGCTTTAACATCCTGGACAATTACGGCATATCCGGGATTCTCAAGGCACATCTGGTGCGGATGCTGAAGGGAGAACCCTGCCGGTTTACCCCGGAACAGAGAGGACAGCTGCTCCGGTTTGGTCTTGAGCAGAAATTTTTGGATTATTTGGAGGCAGCAGTATGACGGATCTGGAACGCAGAATCAAGGCAAAGATTCCGGGGGCAGACACGGGGATTGAGATCCGCCGTACCATGTGTGATATCTGTTCCCCGGGGATGCATTGCGGTGTCAATGCTTATGTAAAAGACGGGACGGTGATCAAGATCGAGGGCATGGACGGCCATCCGGTCAATGATGGGCGTCTGTGTACCAAGGGTCTGGCCAACCGGGAGTATATCTACCGGCAGGACCGGATCCGGACCCCCTTAAAGCGGGTGGGGAAACGGGGAGAAGGCAAATTCCGGGAGATTTCCTGGGACCAGGCCTATGAGAAAATCGCGGCAGGGCTCAACAACTGTAAAATGCAGTATGGGGCAGAGAGCGTGGCCTTTTATTCCGGCTACTCCAAGTGGTACCGGCCTACCCTGCGCAGGCTGGCCTACGCCTTTGGCAGCCCCAACTATGGCTGCGAATCCAGCGCCTGCTACACGGCGGCATTTATGGCCTGGAAGCTGGCTGCGGGAGACCAGGCCAACCCGGATATCACCGGTTCGGACCTGTTCCTGGGCTGGGCCTACAACCCCTTCTATTCCAATTATATGAGCGCCCGCCGGGCCATGGAGCTGAAGGAGAAAGGGCTGAAATTCATCATTGTGGATACCCGCCGGACCCCGGCTACCGAGAAACTGGCAGACCTGTTCCTGCAGCCAAAAAGCGGCACCGACGGGGCCCTGGCCCACGGGATTGCCCATGTGCTGATTGAACGGGGATGGATTGACCGGGAGTACATTGACCGGTATGTCTATGGGTTTGAGGAATATGCAGCCTACGTAAGCCGGTTCGGGGAGCACAATGTGGAGGAGATTACCGGGGTGCCCTACAGCCTGGTGGTCCAGGCGGCCCGGATGATCCATGAGAATCCACGAATGAGCTGCAACGAGTCCTCTGCTCCCCTGTGCCACCATCGCAACGGCTTACAGAATTACCGGTCCGTGCTGTCCCTGCTGGCCATTACCGGCAACTTTGACAGAAAAGGCGGCCAGGTACTGACTCCCCACACCTATATGCATGTGGCCTGCGGATTCTCCACCAGGGAGGAGGCCTATCTGTATGAAATGCGGCCGAAGCAGGCAAAGGCTCCTGTAGGGGCAGAACGGTTCCCTCTGTGGAATCATCTGGAAGGGGAAATGCAGGCCATGGATATGACCCGCCAGATTCTGGAGGGCACCCCTTATCCTTTGCGGGCCGTCTTTGCCCTGGGCATGAATGCCCGGATGTTCCCGGATTCCTCCAGGACCTTTAAGGCCCTGGAAAGCCTGGATTTCTTTGTGGACACGGATCTGTTCCTGACGGATACGGCCAGGTGGGCGGACATTGTCCTTCCGGCCTGCTCCTCCTTTGAACGGGGAGAGTTTAAGCCTTATGCCGGGGGAAAGGCCTGGTACACCAGCCCGGCCATTGAGGCCCTTGGCAGCGCCAGAAGCGATGTGCAGATCTGTACGGAGCTGGCCCGGGTCATGGACCTGCCGGATGAAGTGCTGAAGAAGGGATATGATTATTTTATCCAGCACTATATTCTGGATGATTACGGAGTTACCATAGAAGAGCTGAAGAAAGCAGAACTGCCGGTTTCCATGGCCCCGGTGGAGCACCATGGGGAGCTGGAACTGGTGGACAGGGGACTTGGAACCCCTACGGGAAAGTTCGAGCTGAAAAGCGCGGTCATAGAGCAGCACCCGGAGTGGGGGCTGGATGCCCTTCCCACTTACCGGGAGCCTCTGGACGGTGCGGACCCGGTCCGCTACCCCTTTGTGTTCACCTCCGGCTCCCGGATTCCCAATGCCCTCCACAGCCGCCTTCACCAGGTTCCCAGGAACCGGTCCCTGCGGCCGGAGCCTACGGCAGACATGAACCGGCAGGACTGCCTGCGCCTGGGGGTGGAGGAAGGGGACCGGATCACCATTTCCACCGGGAAAGGTTCCCTGACCGTCCGGGTGCATCCCACCCTGACCGTGCCGGAGGGACTGGTGAACCTGTTCCACGGGTACAGGGAGGCAGATGCGGAAAGCATCATGGACGGAGACCATTTAGATCCTTATTCCGGCTTTCCGGCTTACCGGTCCGTACGCTGTGCCGTCAGCCGGTATGAGCCCGGGGAGGACCGGTAACTCCAATTCTCAATCGGGAGGTTCATTGTGAAAAAATATCTATTCTTCCAACCGGAAAAGTGCTCTGCCTGCGGGGCCTGCGCCCTGGCCTGCATGGACCAGAATGACACGGATGTCCAGCAGGGGGAGCGGCCTTTCCGCCATACCTTTACCCTGGAAGGGGATAAGGGGGACCTGCATTTTTACTCGGTAAGCTGTATGCACTGTGCCGATGCCCCCTGTGTCATGGGGTGCCCCTGCGGCTGTCTTGGCAAGGACCCGGACACAGGCTTTACCCTCTATGACACCACAAACTGCATCGGCTGCCATTCCTGCGCCATGGCCTGCCCCTACGGGGTGCCCACCTTTGGCCCTGACGGGAAAATGCGCAAGTGCGATGCCTGCATGGAGCGGCAGAAAGCAGGGCTTGTGCCGGCCTGCGTCAAGGTGTGTCCTACCGGGGCGCTGATGCTTCTGACAGAGAAGGAGCTGAAAGCCTGGCAGATAAAGGAGCAGCAGAAAAAAGCGGAAAAGATGGTGGCCGGGCAGTTGTGATCGGGCGGACACCCGATGCTTCTTGTCCGGCATAGCCGGACAGGAAGATGCCCCTCACCATGAACAGTAACACAAATAGGCTGAATGTTTCAACGGAACCGTAATTTTATCTTGCACCTGAAAATCCTGTTGTGCTACAATAAGGGGGCATGGCCATAAGTCACCCCCAAAGGGCCTGACAGATGGCCGGCAGGGAGGAATAAGGATGTTACAGGTGAAAGAAGGCCCCAAGCTTTACGAGCAGGTGGTGGACTGGATCAAGAACCGGATTATCCAGGGCATTTACCAGAAAGGAAATCTGCTGCCCAGTGAGAAAGAACTTACGGAGCTGACCGGGGTCAGCCGGATCACGGTCCGGGAGGCCCTGCGCCTGCTTAACGAGGCAGGGGTGATTGAGACCCGGAAGGGCAAAGGAAGCTATGTGATGGTGGACGCAGGCGAGCTTCAGTGCGAGACGGACACTGGAGAGAATTATAAAGAGATGTTTCTGCATTCTACGGATGCCAGGATTCTTATGGAGCCGGCAGTGGTCCGGGAACTGGCTGTGTCAGCCAGCGACCAGGCCCTCCGGCAGATTGCGGAGACCCTGGAGAAAAAGGGCAGTGATGAGGATTTCCACTATGCGGTGGTCAAGGCCCTGGGAAATCCCATTCTGGTCCAGTGGTATGAGCAGCTGTATAATATGGAGGCGGCGCCGGCCATTGTAACCCTGGTGCCGCCGGTAAGCCAGAAGCGTGTGGCTGCCAGGATCACCCAGCAGCACCAGGATATCTGCCGGGCGCTTCTGGCCAGGGACGGAGAGTTCGCATACTTTTATATGAAGGAGCATTTAAAGTATATCCGCAGCATTTACCAGGAACATTTCAAAGTTTTCTATTAAATGGCTGGAGGGTATCCGGGCGGTTCCCTGGGGAAAAGGCGGTGATGGACGGTATGGACAGACAGATGGAGGCGCTTCTGGAGCAGACCGGAGTGGAGATGACCTTCCGGATGGGCCAGATGATCTATATGGAAGGAGACAAGGCAGACCGGATCTACTATATCCGCAAGGGGCGGGTCCGGGTGTTCCGGAATATTTCCTCGGGCCGGGAGGTGACCATTGATGTGGTGGAATCCGGGCATATCTTCGGGGAGTCAGCCTTTGGGGGAGACCGGACACGGCCTACCTGCGTCCAGGCAGTGAACCGGGTGGGGCTGGTGTCCTGCCGGGTGAAGGATCTGCTGCCCCATTTTCAGAGGGAGCCCCGGTTTGCCCTGTATCTTCTGAAGCTTAGTTCCCATACCATGGACCGGCTGACGGAACGGCTCCATGACCAGTGTCTGCTGGACCGGCATGGGAAGGTGGCAAAGTTTATTCTGGATGTAACCTCCTGCGATTCCCGGGACAAGGGGACCGCAGGAGGTATGCTGCCTTATACCCACGAGAATCTGGCGGATTCCCTGGGCCTTAGCCGGACCACGGTGACCGCGGTGCTGAAAGGCTTCCAGGAAAAGGGATGGCTCCAGGGAGGCTATAAGTTTGTAAAGGTGCTGGACCGGGAGGCCCTGGAGCAGTTTGTGGAGGAGCAGAAGGACCAGTAAACATATGAGGAGGGAAGGATCATGAAATCATCAAAAAAACTTCTGGTAATCGGAAGACCGGGGCTGATTGAGCGGTATACGCCCAATGCAGCCCTTTACGCAGATTATGAGGTGGTCTGTGTGCCGGTGGGAACCGGGAAGGAGGAGATTCTGGCTGCCGCAGGCGACGCCCGGTATGTGATCTGCGATGCCATTGCGGAGGTGTCCGGGGACCTGATCCGGTCCATGCCGGACTTAAAGATCATCCATTCCAACGGGGTGGCCTTTAACCGGATTGATGTGGAGGCGGCAAAGGAACGGCAGGTGTATGTCTGCAACTGCAAGGGCATGAACGCGGCGGCAGTGGCAGAGCAGGCAGTACTTCTGATGACCGGCCTTCTCCGGGGGATTGTTACCGGGGACCGGGCGCTGCGGGACGGCGGACAGATCCGGGTGAAGGAAGGCTACATGGCAGCAGGCAGCTTAAAGGAGCTGGGAGAGTGCACCGTAGGCCTGGTAGGCTTCGGGGATATTGCCAGGGCCACTGCCAGACTGCTGGGGGCGTATGGGGCAGCCGTGTGCTATTATGACGTGTTCCGTGCTCCGGAACAGGTGGAGCGGGAGTATGGTGCAGTCTACCGGGAGCTGGACGAGCTTCTGGCTTCCAGCGACCTGGTCAGCCTCCATCTGCCGGTACTGAAGGAGACCGTGAACATGGTGGACAGGGCCTTCCTGGCCAAGATGAAGAAAGGCGCCTATCTGGTCAACACGGCCAGAGGAGAGCTGGTGGATGAAGCCGCCCTCCTGGACAGTATCCGCAGGGGCCATATCGCCGGAGCCGGACTGGATACGGTTACGGCAGAGCCGGTGGCAGCAGACCATTCCATACTCCAGGCAGAGCCGGAGGTGGAGGAGAAGCTTCTGTTTAGCTGCCACATCGGCGGAATCACCGGCGCATCCTTCTGCAGAGGCTATGAGATGATCTGGGCGGACTTTGCCAAAGTAGCTGCCGGAAAGAAACCGGACCATGTGGTCAATGACTGGGAGTAAATGATAGAAGAACGGAGAAAGCAGAGCTATGAAAAAATTTGCAGTGGCACCGGAAGTGTTCAAGATCCTTCCTAATTACTGTCTGGGTGTAGTGGTGGCAAAGGGAATCCATAACCGGGAGGCCAGTCCGGTGATCCGGGAGTGGATGGAGGCGGAGCAGGAGAAGTTTTGCCGGGAGTTTGCAGAGGTGAATCTTAAGGAGTATCCGGGGATCAGCGTCTACCGGGAGGCATTTCAGAAGCTGAACATGAATCCCAATAAGTTTATGTGCTCCATTGAGGCCCTGGCCAAACGGGTGCAGAAGGGAAACCGGCTGCCCGGCATCAATTCCATTGTGGACCTGGGCAATGCCATGTCCTTAAAGTATGTGCTGCCCATGGGAGCCCATGACATTGACCGGTTTGAGGGAGATATGATGGTGCGCTTCTCCACGCCGGAGGACCATTTCCTGCCTATGGGTGAGGCGGCCCGGGAAGACATGCCTGAGGGGGAACTGGTATATGCCAGCGGCAATACGGTGAAGACCCGGCGGTGGATCTGGCGTCAGAGCGAGGACGGGAAGATCACGGAGGATACCAGCTATGCCCTGTTCCCCATTGACGGGTTTGAAGGGGTCAATGAGGGGAAGGTGCAGGAGGCCCGGCAGGAGCTGGCACAGTTTTTAAAGGAACAGTTTGGATGCGGGCTGGAGACCGGATACATCAACCGGGACAATCCGGAATTCGTATATGAGACCGGGAAAGGACTGACGGAATAGACTATGGCTGGAATGGGAACCATCATCAATGTAGCTGCCGTGCTCACAGGTGCCACGGCGGGAATCCTGCTAAAGGGCGGGCTTCCCAGAAGGTTTCAGGATATTCTGTACAGCTCCATCGGACTGTGCACCCTGTTCATCGGTATCTCCGGCGCCATGGCCGGGATGCTGGAGATTACGGAAGGGACCCTGGGCACCCGGGATACCATGCTGATGATCGGTTCCCTGGTGCTGGGGGCTGTGGCAGGGGAACTGCTGGATATTGAGAAACGGCTGGAGTCCATGGGAGAGTGGTGCAAGGCCAGATTTACCAGAGGCGGCAGCGGGGCAGACAACAGCTTTGTGGAGGGATTTGTCACCAGCTCCCTGGTGTTCTGTGTCGGGGCCATGGCCATCGTAGGCTCCCTGGAGGACGGGCTGAACCATGATTACAGCATTCTGTTTGCCAAATCCATTATGGATGGGGTGCTGTCGGTGGTATTCGCGGCTTCCCTGGGAATCGGGGTCTATTTTTCGGCCCTGTCCCTGGCCGTATACCAGGGAAGCATCACCCTGCTGGCCGGAATCGTGCGGCCCTTTCTCAGTGACCAGGTCATCGGAAAGATGTCCTTTGTAGGGTCCATTCTGATCTTTGCCCTGGGTCTTAACCTGATTTTTGACAGAAAATTAAAAATCGGCAACATGCTTCCTGCAATTTTTATGCCTTTGCTATTGCAGTTTGTCTTATAACCAGGTAAAATAAATAGAAAATTCTGCTATGGGGCTGTGAAAAGTCGCGGCTTCCTGCGCCGGCAACGGAAGGAGAACCAGATCCGTTGTCTTTTCGTGCGTAAGGAGGAGTTTTTTCACAGCCCTTTTATGTATAACTGGCCATGAATCACATAAAATCATAAATACACAGGTGTCCGGAGACATTCTGGCAGTCAGGCCCGGAATGGCCCCGGTATCTGGAAAGGAAATGGGAACCGGGATAAGTATGACGGAACTGCTGGTAAGGAAATTTGTCAAGGATTATGAACAGACAGGGGATGCGGATGTGCGGACCCGGTACGGCCTTATGGCCAGTGTGGTGGGAATCTGCTGCAACCTGCTTCTCTTCGGAGCCAAGCTTCTCACCGGGATTGTGGTCAACAGCATCTCTGTAATGGCGGATGCATTTAACAATCTGTCGGATGCGGCTTCCTCCATTGTGGGGTTTGTGGGGGTGAAGATGGCCCAGAAGCCGGCAGATGCGGACCATCCCTTTGGCCATGGGCGGATCGAATACATTGCCGCCTTTGTGGTGGCATTTCTGGTGATCCAGGTGGGGTTTTCCCTGTTTAAGACTTCTGCCGGGAAGATTCTCCATCCGGAGGAGCTGGTGTTTTACAGGGTGTCGGTGATGATTCTGCTTCTGTCCGTGGCTGTGAAGCTGTGGATGGCGGTCTTTAACCGCAGGCTGGGAAAGCGCATCCAGTCCAAAGTGATGCTGGCTACGGCGGCAGATTCCCTGGGGGATGTGTGCGCCACCTCCGCCACCATCTTCTCCCTTCTGGTGTTCGGGATCTGGCATGTGAACCTGGACGGGATTGTGGGACTGGTGGTGTCGGTGCTGGTGATGGTGGCAGGAATCAACATTGCAAAGGATACCCTGGCACCCCTGATCGGGGAGGCCACTGATCCGAAAGTGTATCATCAGATTAAAGATTTTGTGGAACAATATGAGGGGATCGTGGGAAGCCATGACCTGATTGTCCACAATTACGGGCCTGGCCGCAGCATGGCTTCCATTCATGCGGAGGTGCCCAACGACGTGGACATTGAGGTGTCCCATGAAATCGTGGACCAGATTGAGCGGGACGCGGCCAGGGCCCTGGGGATCTTTCTGGTGATCCATATGGACCCGGTGGAGGTCCATGACGTCCGGGTAAAGGAACTGCGGGAAATGGTGCAGCAGGTGGTCCAGGGGCTGGACGGCCGGCTGAGCATTCATGACTTCCGGGTGGTGGACGGAAAGAAGCGGATAAACCTGATCTTTGACCTGGTGGTACCCAGGGAGTACACCCGTACCATGCAGGATGCCTTAAAGCAGCAGGTGGCCGGGCGGATTCAGGAGCGGGACAGCCGGTGTTTCTGCGTGATCACCGTGGAGGGCACCTTCTGCGTGGAGGAGGCCTAGAAAAGGCCTGGTCTGGCTTTGCAGGCGTAAGACGGCGGGGACAGCCGGTGCCGGCTGCCCGGGAATCCGTGCAGCGGTGAACCAGGAAAACATTGGAAAGAAAAGTTTGCCAGTTTCATGCAATAAGAAATGGTTCTGGTGCATTAAACTATCAGAGAGGACATTGGATTGAAGGACGAGGAACTTTTGAGACGGGTCGGAAGCGGCGACCAGGAAGCATTTTATGAGCTGTATCAGAATACGGACCGGACCATGTACAGTTTCATCCTGTCCATCCTCAGGAATCCGCAGGACGCGGAGGAGGTGATGCAGGAGACGTATCTGAAGGTCTGGACCAGTGCAGCCTCCTACCAGTCCCAGGGCAAGCCCCTGGCCTGGATGTTCACCATTGCCCGGAATCTCTGCTATATGAGGTTCCGGGACCAGAAGCACCAGGCCGATGTGGGGCTGGATGACCTTACGGGGGAGGAGACGGGAGAGCTGTGCCTTCCGTTAGAGCAGATGACCGATGCCATTGTGCTGAAAGCAGCCCTGGCAGTGCTGAAAGAGGACGAGCGCCAGATTGTCCTTCTCCACGCTTCCGCTGGCCTGAAGCACAGGGAGATTGCGGCGGACTTAAAGATTCCCCTGGCTACGGTGTTGTCCAAGTATAACCGTGCCATGAAGAAGTTACAGCAGTATCTGAGAGAGGAGTGAGACGTGTGAGGCAGGAACTGAATAGAGAACAAATCGAACGGAGCCTGCGCGCAGCTGTGGACACGCTTACTCCCAATGTGCTGGAGCATCTGGACATTGCCCTGGTGGACCAGGAACGGAATCCGGGAGCCTGGGACGGGGCTCAGCTCCGGAGAATGCGGCGGCGCATGTGGACGGCGGTTCTGGTGCCGGCGGCATGCCTGTGCCTGGTGGTAACCGGAGGCGGCATGTTCCATTTTCACCGGCAGAATTTCCAGGTGGAATCGGTGATCGGGATCGATGTAAATCCCAGTGTGGAGCTTTCCATCAACCGGAAAGAGCGGGTGCTGGACGTGAAGGCCCTTAACGGGGATGCAGCGGCGGTTCTGGAGGAGATGGACCTAAAGGGCGTGGACCTGAATGTGGCAGTCAACGCGGTGGTAGGTTCCATGGTCACCCACGGATACCTGGACGAGGTGGACAATGCCATTCTGGTAACAGTCACCAATGACAGTGTCAGCAAGGCCAGACAGCTGCGGGCCAGTGTGGTGGAGGATATTGCCGCCACCCTAAGGGAGAACCAGGTAGCGGCGGTGGTCTATGACCAGCAGGTGATTGCGGACGAGGAGATCAGTGCCCTGGCAGAGGAGTACGGGATTTCCTACGGCAAGGCCTATTTCCTTAAGGAGCTTATTGACGAGAACCAGGGGCTTTCCCAGGAGGATATGGCTGAGCTGGCAGACATGACCATTGAGGAGATCGCCGGACGGATCAGCCAGGGGTCCCTGGCCCTGGGAGAGCTGGCGGACTGGGCGGAGGAGACCTTCCCGGTGACCACGGAAGCGGCAAAGCCTGTGACGACCGAAGCGCCGGAGACAGAGACTTCCCAGGAAGAGACCACCCAGGTGGAGACCACGCCGGAGGAGACAACAGCTTCCGTCACGGAGACCAGTGCCCCTGCCCCGGTCCAGCCGGAGACGGAGCAGGAGACCCAGGAGGAAAACCCGGTGCGGGACGACCAGGTAGAGATTGATTTTGCCGATTATGAGGACGGCATGGTCTATGTGTATTTTGTGACCCGTGTCAAATGGAAGAATCCCACGGTGGCGGTCCGGGATACAGAGGGTAATTCCTATGCGGCCCTGGTGGACGACACCTCCAGTACCGAGTGCACCATTGATGTGCCGGGGCTGGAGCCGGGCAGGGCTTATACCTTTGTGCTGGGGGGCCTGATTCCGGTGGAGACCGGTGTAGCCACTACGGTCCGGGGATTTTTCGAGACGCCGGCCATTGCGTCGGCCCTGGAGACCGAGGATTCCGGGGAGGATGAGGAGGAAGAGACGGACCGGGAGGAAAGCACCGGCGGGGAAGAGGAAAGCCGGGAGGAAAGCACCAGCGGGGCAGAGGAAAGCCGGGACGACAGCCAGGACCAGACCGGGGAAAGCCTGGAGGAAAGTGAAGACGGGACCGGGGATACGCAAGAAGAGACGGAACCGGAGGAGAGCCGGGAAGAAGAGGGAACCGGGGAGCCGGAACGGTTACCAGAGACGTAATAGGCGGCTGGAAAAAAATTAAAAAAGTACTTGACCGATACCCTCCTTTCATGTATAATCATATTCGTTGCAGCAATGGGCTATCGCCAAATGGTAAGGCAACGGACTCTGACTCCGTCATTTCAAGGTTCGAATCCTTGTAGCCCAGTAAAAGAAGAGACTAAAAATACCGGTTATGCGGCGTTTTCGGTCTCTTTTTTGTCGAAGTAAGCGAGCTGTGGAGAGCTTACGGAGTAGACGGAGCTTCTTTTTCAACCCATTGCCATAAAACTGTTTCGACATTTATTTATAAAACATACTTAAAAATATGTAACAGTTCAGATACCCCTTGAACTGTTACCGCATACGGCCATTTAGAATCGC
>CAJTOV010000051.1 GCA_910577765.1 uncultured Lachnospiraceae bacterium | reverse complement strand
ATCCAGAACCCGTAATATGGAAAGAACGGATGTGATTATAGACTATCATGGGGAGCAGACAGTGGTGGAGTTAAAGATCTGGCGGGGAAATGCGTATAAGGAACGCGGGGAAGAGCAGCTTGCAGCCTATCTGGATCATTATCATCTGAAAAAGGGATATATGTTAAGCTATAATTTCAATAAAAATAAAGAAATTGGTGTAAAACGGATTATTCTTGGGGACAAGGTGCTGATTGAGGCGGTGGTTTGAGAACAGACATATAGAACAGCATTTATACAGATAGAATTACCAGCACTTTGGGGAAAAGGAAAAAGAGTAACAGTTCAGATACTCTCTGAACGATTACCACAAAGACCCAGGCACAAATTTTTCCAGGCATACATATCTGCAGGAAAGAAATTTGTGCCTGAATTTTTGTGTTTTTATTCCATGAAATTTCCAAACAAATCGGTAAGAATTGTTCTGTACACCCAGACTTGTTTTTTGTTAGAATATATATGGTGGAATGTGGCAGCAGCCCGGGCATGCCGGTACTGTTGCAATGGCGGCAGACCATAAGGCGTGCCGGGAAAACACCGGTTCAAGGAGGACAGGACAATGACAAATTACAAAAACCCATGGTGGAAGAATTCGGTGATCTACCAGATCTACCCACGCAGCTTTCAGGACAGCAACGGAGACGGCATCGGGGATATCCGGGGGATCATAAACCGGCTGGATTATCTGGAGGATCTGGGGATTGACGCGGTGTGGCTCTCCCCGGTCTGTAAATCTCCCCAGGATGACAATGGATATGATATTTCCGATTACCAGGATATTGACCCTATGTTCGGTACCCTGGCGGATATGGAGGAACTGATCCGCAGGGCAGGAGAGCGGGGGATCCGGATCATCATGGATCTGGTGCTGAACCACACCTCGGATGAGCATCCCTGGTTTCTGGAGGCCAAAAAGAGCCGGGACAATCCTTACCATGACTATTATGTCTGGCGGGACGGAACAGAAGGGGAGCTTCCCAATGATCTGCGGGCCTGCTTTGGGGGTCCGGCCTGGCAGTGGGTGCCGGAGCTGGGGCAGTATTACTTTCACCAGTTTTCCGTGAAGCAGCCGGATCTTAACTGGGAGAATCCCAGGGTGCGCCGGGAGATCTACGACATGATCCTGTGGTGGATGGATAGGGGCATAGGCGGCTTCCGGCTGGACGTGATCGACCAGATCGCCAAGGAGCCGGATCTGGGAATCACAAACAACGGCCCAAGGCTTCATGAGTTTATCCGGGAGCTGAGCCGGGAGACCTTCCAGAAGGGGGATCTGATCACCGTGGGGGAGGCCTGGGGAGCCACCCCGGAGCTTGCCAGACGCTACAGCAATCCCGACGGCTCGGAGTTTTCCATGGTATTCCAGTTTGAACATATCGGGCTGGACCAGCAGGAGGGCGGCAGCAAATGGGACCTGGCGCCGCTGCCATTTCAGAAGCTGAAAGACGTGTTGGACAAGTGGCAGACAGAGCTTTGGGGCTGCGGCTGGAACAGCCTGTTCTGGGACAATCATGACCTGCCCCGGATCGTATCCCGGTGGGGAGATGACGGCCAGTACCGGGTGGAGTCTGCGAAAATGCTGGCGATCCTTCTTCACGGAATGCAGGGAACCCCCTACATCTATCAGGGTGAGGAACTGGGAATGACCAACGTGCGCTATGAAATCGGGGGCTACAAGGATATCGAAACCCTGAATCTGTACAAGGAGCGGCGGGAGCTGGGATATGCCCACGAGGAGATTATGAAGTCCATCTATGCCAGAAGCCGTGACAATGCCCGGACGCCCATGCAGTGGGATGACAGTCCCCAGGCAGGTTTTACAGAAGGAACCCCCTGGCTTAAGGTGAATCCCAACTACCCGGAAATCAACGCAGCCGGCCAGATGAAAGATCCACAGTCCATATACAGCTGCTATAAACAGCTGGTCCGGCTGCGCAAGGAGCATCCGGTCTTTGTGGACGGCAGATTTGAGCTGCTGGCCAGGGAGAGCGGACAGATCTTTGCCTATACCAGGGATGACGGAAAGCAGCGTCTTCTGGTGGTCTGCAATTTCTCCGGGGAACCGGCAGACAGCGGACTGGCAGAGGAGTGGAAGTCCATGGAGCTGCTGCTTGGCAATTATCCGGACAGCCAGGGGGACAGGCTGCGTCCCTATGAGGCCAGGATGTATCTGCAGAAATGCCGCCAGCAGGAGCGTGTTTAAATTGTTACGAAAACTGCCTTACAAAATATCAGAAGAGGAGAACTCTGCCATGGAAAAGAAATGGTGGCACAGTGCCATTGGCTATCAGGTGTATCCAAAGAGCTTCCAGGATACGAATCATGATGGAATCGGGGATCTTCCGGGGATCACGGCCCATCTGGATGATCTTGTCCGGCTGGGGATCAATGTTCTCTGGCTGTGCCCGGTGAACCGTTCCCCCATGATGGACGGGGGATATGATATTTCCGATTATGATGCCATCGACCCTTCCTTCGGGACCATGGAGGATTTTGAGGAGCTGGTCCGGGAAGCCGGGAAACGGGGGATCCGGATACTGATGGATGTGGTGGTGAACCACACTTCCACAGAGCATCCCTGGTTTCAGAAGGCACTGGAAGACCCGGAAGGAGCCTATGGGGATTATTATGTGATCCGCAGGGGGAAGAACGGAGGCCCGCCCAATGGATGGAGGTCTTTTTTCGGCGGAAGCGCCTGGGAGCGGATCGGGGACACAGAGCATTACTACCTGCACTTGTTCACCGTAGGGCAGCCGGATCTTAACTGGGAGAATCCCTGGGTGCGGGAAGAGATATATGCAATGCTGAACCGCTGGCTTGACAAGGGGATCGGCGGCTTCCGCATGGATTCCATCAACCATCTGAAAAAGAACTTCCAGGATAACGGGCAGGGGAAGGACCCTTTCTCCTACTGTACCAATGTGGAGGGAATAGGGGAGTTCCTCCAGGAGATGAAGGACAGGACCTATGGCCCCCGGGACGCATTTGTCATCGGTGAGGTCAACGGCACCCGCCCGGACCAGCTGGAGGAGTATATCGGGGAAAACGGATATTTCTCCACCATGTTTGACTTTACCTGCATGCGTTACCGGATCGGCACATCTTACTGGAAGGGGAAGGGACGCCAGATGCGGACGGCCTGCCGGGACGACATGTTCGGGATGCAGAAACGGATCTGGAACAGGGCGCTTCCATGTAATGTCATGGAGAATCATGACACACCCCGGGCGGCGGAACGGTTCTATCCGCCGGAGCAGGTGAATGATTACAGTAAATCCATGCTGGGAGCCATGAACTTCTTTCTGGGGGGAATTCCTTTTCTCTACCAGGGCCAGGCCATAGGCATGACCGATTACAGGAAGGAAGAGATCAGCCAGTTCCGGGATTTTACCACCTTCCGGCTCTATGAGGAGAGCCTGGAGGAGGGAATCAGCCCCAGGGAGGCCCTGGCCCGGCTGAACGTGGAATCCAGGGAGCATGCCAGAACCCCTGTGCAGTGGGATGACAGCCCATGGGGAGGATTTTCCGACCGGGAGCCATGGTTTGCCGTGAATCCCAACTACCGTGAGATCAATCTGGCCAGCCAGAAAGACCAGGCAGATTCCCTGTTCTCCTTCTACTGCAGGATGACGGCGCTGCGGAAGCAGGCGGATCTGCAGGATCTGTGGATCTATGGGGAGACCAGGCCCTTCTGGGAGGAGAAGGAGGATCTGGCTGCCTACGAGCGCAGACTGGGGGAAAACCATGTGTGTGTCCTGTGCAACACCAGCCCGGAGGAGACAAGGATTCTCCTGGACAGACCGGTCCGGGAGATCCTGCTGGCCAATTATCCGGACAGAGAGACGATACCGGACGGCGCGCCGGAAGTGGGGCTGTCTGCCAGTGCACCGGAAGTGAAGCTGCCAGCCGGCACGCCGGAAGTAGGGCTGTCTGCCAGTGCGCCGGGAGTGAAGCTGCCAGCCGGCGCGCCGGAAGTAGGGCTGTCTGCCAGTGCGCCGGAAGTGAAGCTGCCAGCCGGCACGCCGGAAGTGAAGACTGCTCCGGCGCATAATTTAGACAAGGGGGATGAGCTATGTCTGAGACCCATGGAACTTCTGGTATTCCGTTAAGACAGGAAGGAGAGGAAACCAGAAAATACCGTCTGATGATCGCTGACGATGAGGACCAGGAGCGCATGGGAATCCGCTTTCTGCTGAAAAGGTGCGGCTTTGCCTTTGAGCTTATGGAGGCCGTGGATGGCCGGGATGCCCTGGAAAAGCTGGAGCATTTTCCCGCAGACATCCTTCTGACGGATGTGAAAATGCCTTTTCTTGACGGCATCGGTCTGGCTACGGAGGTGCGGAAACGGTGGCCGGAGCTGCCCCTGGTCTTTTTCAGCGGCTACGATGATTTTGAATATGTGCGCAGGGCCCTGTCTTTGCAGGCTGTGGACTATATTTTAAAGCCCGTAGACCCGGCGGAATTTGAGAAAACCATGGGACGGGTCATGGAATACCTGCAGCGGGAGGAGGAGGAAGGCCCCGGAAGCCGCCAGTTCCAGCGCAGCTACCTGCTGCTGCGGCTGATCAACGGCATGCCGGTGGACCAGTCTGCCCAGGGAACGGAGGAATCACGGTTTACCAGGGATTACACCCGGCTGATTCTGATGGAATTCGAGACGGATTTCTTCGGAAAGCAGGTGGCTGACATCCAGCAGTTTGCCGCCAGACTGGGAGAACTGGCGGAAGGGGAGGTGGATTTTCTGGACGTGAGTCCTTCCCAGGGAGTGCTGTTTCTGCGCAACGGCTATCATGAGAAATCCCTGGCCAGAGGATTGGCCAAATGCATCCATCTGGAAGTGGAAAAGGAATACGGCCATTGCTGCTATCTGGCAGTCAGCCCCCGGATCCATTCCCCGGAGGAGATCGGACCGGCTTATAGGGCAGCAGAGTCCAGTCTGGAAAACCGCTTTTTCAGCAAGGAAACCTATGTGTACCCGGAAGACGGCAAGCAGGACGGCCGGACAGCCTCCGTGGATACCGGGGAGCTGCTCCGGATCATCGAAAAGGACGTATCCTGCCGGGACTGCTACAGCCTGCGCCGGAACATGGGGACGCTTCTGGAGGAATGCCGGGGGAACGGGATGCAGTCCTATATCTATACCCGGTTTGTCTGTGCAAATCTGCTCCAGGTGCTGCTTAAGGGTATGCCGGACCAGGCAGGGAATCTGACGGTCCTGGTGGAGGAAGCCATGGCAGCCGCAAGCTTTGAGCAGCTGGAAGCGCTTCTGTGGAAGGTTGAGGGGGATCTGGAAGAGACCCTGAAAAAGGAGCAGGACTCTCCCAAACACACCATTGCCCTGGTGGAGAAGTACATCCAGGAGCACTACGACCAGGTGCTGAGTCTGGATATCCTGGCGGAGAAGGTGTATCTGACGCCCCATTATCTCAGCAGCATCTTTATCCAGGAGAAGGGCATCGGCATCAACAAATATCTCAAAAACGTGCGGATGGAAAAGGCCAGACAGATGCTTATGGAGACCAACATGAAGATCAGCGAGATCAGTCAGCGGGTAGGCTACTCAAGCCTCTCCTATTTCTGCCGCAGCTTCCGCAATGAATACGGACTGACACCGGACCAGTACCGCAAATAGGATGCGGCAGATTATGGAAGAACCTGTGGTCAGATATGTTTATTATCAGGCATGGCAGGATTTTGGGAGAAGAAAACAGGAGGACAAAGCAAGGGATGGGAGCGGCGGAAAGATGGTACCGGAATCTGGCTTTCCGGAAAAAGGTCTGGATCAGTTTCCTGGCAGTGAGCCTGATCCCGGTGATCATTCTGGGGGCCTTCAGCTATTTTCAGACAAGAAAGCTTCTGGTTCAGAGAGAGCAGGAGGTACTCAGCGAGACATTGAAACAGAGTGTGCTGACCCTCAATGCCACTCTGGAAAGCTGTGAGCATATTATGGAAAATATTGTCTGGGATTCTCTGATCAAGCAGGCTCTGGAGAAGCAGTACACCAGCAATTACGAGATGTATCTGTCCTACCGGGACGTGATCGATCCGGCATTCCTGCGGATCAAGAGCCTGAATCCCCAGGTAAAGAGCATCACCATCTACAGCTCCAACTCCACCCTCTATTCCCACGGAGACCACCTGATGCCCATCCAGATGCTGGAGCGGCTGCCGGAGGGGATCGAGGACTGCCGGATCCACTGGGTGGTTTCTCCCGGCGCAGATTTGGAGCTTTACTGCGGAATCTATACCCGCCGGGGCGCACCGCGGAATGTGGTGCGTATCTGTGTGGATACGGAGAAAATCTTTGGCTATCTGACAGAGCTGTTTGCGGAAAATTACGGGGTACTGATTACGGATGAGGAGGGCAGCACCATCTTTGGCTGCCAGATATGGGAGGGGGAGCATGTGGGCCGGGAACTTAAAAGCCAGGAGATCCTGGACGGCTCCAGAAGTCTGAGACATTATGTCCTCAGGGAGGATGTGATACCAGATACCGGCTGGCGGATCTGGCTCTACCGTCCCCTGGAGGTGGTGTCGGCCTCTGCCGGAAGTATCACCATCCTGGTATGTGTGGTGGTGCTGGCCTGCGTGGTGGTCATTCTGGCAGCCAGCTATGCCCTGACGGCCAGTGTGGTACAGCCCTTAAAGGAGCTGATCCGGAACATGGACCAGATTGAGGAGGACCACTTGTCCGTGGATATCCAGGGAGATGACAAGGATGAGATCGGACGGCTGATCAGCCGTTTCGGGGAGATGGTCCGCCGTCTGGACTGTATGGTCAATGAGGTCTACAAAAGCAAGATCGCCCAGCAGCAGTATGAGCTGCGGGCCCTCCAGGCCCAGATCAATCCCCATTTCCTCTACAACAGTCTGTCCCTGATTAACTGGAAGGCTATCATGGCAGGCCAGGAGGAGATCGGGGAGATGTCCCGGCTTTTGTCCACCTTTTACAGGACCACCCTCAACAAAGGCAGGAATGTGACCCGGGTAAAGGGGGAATGGGACAATACCTGTTCCTATGCCCGGATCCAGAATCTGCTTCATTCCGGCAGACTGGTGCTTAATATGGAGCTGGAGGAGGGGATGGAGGAGTATGAGATCCTGAATCTGCTTCTGCAGCCCCTGGTGGAGAATGCCATCGTACACGGCCTGGACCACAAGACGGATGAAGGGGAGAAGGTGCTGAAGGTGACCGGAAGGCAGGAAGGGGAGCATCTGGTATTTGTGGTGCAGGACAACGGATGCGGGATACCGGCTCCGGTTCTGGCGGATATCCTGACAACACAGTCCAGCGGCTACGGAGTCCAGAACGTACACCACCGGATCCAGCTTTACTATGGAAGTGATTATGGACTTGTCTTTGAGAGCAGTCCGGGAAAGGGGACGCGGGTGACTGTGACGATTCCCAGAATAGTCCAAACTCCCATCTGACATTGAATTGAAGGCTTGTCCATATGGACTCGTGAGATATATCGTGATCTCCAGGGAACATACCCGGTGATTGCGCTCAGGATTCACACAGCAGGAGGTATGGAATGCGCTGCAGGAATACGGACTGTCCGGTTATTGGGCCAATACCAGCAGCAACAGCCTGGTGGGCAAGCTGGTCCGTGAGGGAAGTCCTGAGATCTTCTGAAAGGAGGAAAACTTTGTACAGAGATTGACGAACAGATTAGTTTGAAAAAACCAAACCCAAGTGTCTGCTTCTACCATGGATTTGTATTAGGACTTATGGTGGAACTGGCTGACCGGTATGTGATTACTTCTAATCGGGAAAGCGGATTCGAGAGGTATGATGTTATCTTAAAGCCCCGGAAAAAAGAGGATGATGCCTTTATTTTGGAATTCAAGGTTCATGACCCTGATGACGAAAAGACACTCCAGGATACGGTGGAAGCTGCTCTGAAGCAGATTGAAGATATGAATTATAAATCAGTTTTGATGGAGGAGGGCATCTGTGAGGACAGGATCAGAAAATATGGCTTTGGGTTTGAGGGGAAGCGTGTACTGATTGGATGAATGTTATGTGTAGGAGTGCAGAAAGATAAGCTTTTGAAGAGGCTGTCGGGAAACAGCTCTCTGTCCACGATATATCAGGTGATCTGTTGGATATCACCACAATATATTGTGTGCAGGAGGCATTTTCCGACAGCCTCTTTTTATGGCGGTTAATTGTTCTTGAAAAATTACAACAAAACGTGATTTTCTGTCGTTTACGATTTCTCCCCCCAATTTTATAATTAAATCGGCAACATGCACTCTTGGAGTCTCTTTGCGTCTGCCCTTATGGCTGATCAGGCACGGTGGGATTCTGGGAGTACATCAACAAAAAAAGGTGGGGTGAACATGAAGAACAGGAAAGGACAGAGAAGATACGGCAGAGGCCGTGGGCTTGCGGGTCTGGTGCTGGCGGGGGCTGTGGCGGCGCTGGCCGGATGTACCAGCAAAAATGTGGATGACAGGCCGCCGGTGGCGGCCGTGGAGGGGCCCCTGGGGGCATATGAGGAGACCCTGGTCTGCGGCATGGGCCGGAGTACCATCGCCAACCCCAAATTCCCCCAGGATGACAGCTATGAGGACAATGCCTATACCCGATACTTAAAAGACGTGCTGAATGTGCAGGTGGTGGACGACTTTGAGGCCAACGGGGCCGACTATGACCGTCAGGTATCCCTGTCTGTGGCTGCCGGGGAGCTGCCGGACGTGATGAAGGTAGGTTCTAAGGATCTTCTGGATGAGCTGGTGGAGAATGACCTGGTGGCGGACCTGACAGAGGTCTATGAAGCCTATGCCAGTGACTACATAAAAGATGTCTATGATTCTTACGGAGGCCGCTGTCTGGATCTGGCCACCTATAACGGAAGGCTCATGGCCATACCCGGCACCAACCTGGACAGTGCTCCCTGCGTGGCCTATATCCGCAAGGACTGGCTGGAAAAGACGGGGTTTGAGGCGGATCCCGACGGGGACCACTGCATCACCGTAAAGGAGTTGGAGCAGATTGCGCGGACATTTCTGGAGAAGGATCCGGAAGGAACCGGCAATCCGGTGGGCATGGCCTTTGCCCCGTACCTGACCTCTGATGATTACGGAAGCTGCGGCTACACCATGAACGGGATCGCCTCGGCCTTTGGGGCATTTCCCAAGAACTGGCTTATGGGAGAGGACGGGAAGGTCTATTACGGCTCCACGGCGCCTGAGATGCGGGCTGCCCTGGAGCAGATGGCCCTGTGGTTCCGGGAAGGGGTGGTGGATCCCCAGTTCGGAACCCGTACCTGGGACGATATCACGGCCCTTCTGACCAACGGCCAGACCGGCATTGTGTTCGGCCCCTGGCATATACCTGACTGGCTCCTTAACAATGTGCGGGGAATGAACGGGAACGCGGATTTTGCCGCCTATGTCATAGGGGACGAAGAGGGCATGGTCCATGTGACCCACAGCAATGCCAGCAACGGCTACATGGTGGTCCGCAAAGGCTATTCCAACCCGGAGGTGCTGGTCAAAATGGTCAACCTCTACTTTGATGATATGGTCAACAATAAGGCCCTGGACCAGGAGCACCCGGAGGTGGCCGACTATATCCGCCAGGGGGTGGACGGCACGGCGCGGCCCATCCCTCTGGAGGTCAATGCCTACACCTCCCTGCTGGACGATTTCTCAGATATCAGCCGGGGGCTGGCCGGAGAGATCACCATGGACCAGGTGGGTACGGCAGAGTCCCAGAGCGTTATCGAAAGCGTGCAGCGTTATCTGGCGGACCCGGCAGGGGCAGAGGTAAGCGACTGGTCCAGGTATGTATCCCGGATGGAAGGGATCCGGATGATCGACGACCTGACAAAGAGCGGACAGATGGACTGGACCACCCCGGCCTTCTGGGGGATCACCGAGACCATGGAGATGAGCAGCGCAAGCCTTGGCACCCTGGAGGAGGAGGTCTTTGTGGCCATTGTCACCGGAGCAAAGGGAATGGACGCCTTTGACGCGTTTGTGGAACAGTGGAAGACGCAGGGGGGAGAGCAGATCACTGCAGAGGTGCAGGAAGCTGTGGACAGAAAGGGGGAGTAAACAGTGAAGGAGCATGCAGACAGACCAAAGAAAAGGAGACGGGAAATGAGCTCCCAGGTCATGTATCACGTGATGATGGCGCCGGGAATGCTGTTCATTCTGGTGTTCAGCTATATTCCCATGTTCGGTATCGTCATGGCGTTCCAGGACTATGTTCCGGCCAAAGGGATCCTGGGATCGGAATTTGTAGGACTTAAAAATTTCACCTACATGTTCTCCCTGCCGGACGTGGGGCGGATCTTTGCCAACACCCTGCTGATCGCCATAGGGAAGATCCTTCTGGGAACCGTCATGGCTATCGCCTTTGCCATCCTGCTCAACGAGATCCGCATCCGGGTGTTCAAAAAGACGGTGCAGACCATCGTCTATCTGCCCCACTTCCTTTCCTGGGTGGTGCTGGCAGCGGTTGTGGTCAACATGGTGAACCTGGACGGACCGGTGAACCAGCTTCTGGCGGCCCTGGGACTGTCAAAGATCAATTTCCTTGGGAGCAATGTGTGGTTCCGGCCCCTGATCATAATAACCGATGTGTGGAAGGAATTCGGTTACAATTCCATCGTCTATCTGGCAGCCATTACGGCCATAGATCCGGGAATCCACGAGGCGGCAGCCATAGACGGGGCCTCCTGGTGGAAACGGGTGTGGCATATCACCCTTCCCGGCATGATGCCGGTGATTCTTCTCATGGCGGCCATGAACCTGACCAGCATCTTAAGCGCAGGTTTTGATCAGATCTACAACCTGTATTCCCCCATGGTCTATGAGACCGGGGATGTGCTGGATACCTATGTGTACCGGATGGGCCTGATCGGCAGGAAGTACAGCTTTTCCACGGCAGTGGGACTGCTCCGCTCCGTGGTGGGTATGATCCTTATGCTGACCGCCAACTGGCTGTCCAAACGGTTCACAGACCGGAAGATCTTTTAAGGAGGAGAAGTATGGTTACGAAAAAGGGATTTCGTGGAAATATGGGAAAAGGCCTGATCTATCTCATAGTCTTTCTGCTGGGTATGATCTGCCTGCTGCCCCTGCTCAATATCCTGGCCCTGTCTTTTAGCAGCAGCGATGCGGCGGCAGCCAATATTGTGGGGTTCGTGCCGGTGAAATTCACCACTGCGGCCTACAACAAGATCCTGGAGGACCGGCAGTTCTGGCGCTCCTTTGGGATTTCCGTGGTCCGTGTGGCCCTCCAGCTGGTGCTGAACCTGGTGCTGATCGTGCTCATGGCCTACCCGCTGTCCAAATCGGCGCGGGAATTCAGGGGAAGAAATATCTATATGAACCTGCTGGTCTTTGCCATGCTCTTTAGCGGGGGGATGATCCCCTCCTATCTGGTGGTGAAGCGGCTGGGGCTTATTAATACGGTGTGGTCCCTGGTGCTTCCGGGAGCCGTGCCCATCTTCAGCGTGATCATGGTGATGAATTTCTTCATGGGGGTGCCAAAGGCTCTGGAGGAGGCAGCCATTCTGGACGGGGCCACTCCCATCCAGGTCCTTACCAGGGTCTATATCCCCTGCTCCAAGCCGGTGATCGCCACCGTGGCACTGTTCAGCATCGTGGGAAGCTGGAACGATTTCTTCGGCGGTCTGATCTACATGACCCGGGTGGCCAACTATCCCCTCCAGACCTACATCCAGTCCTTAAGCGTCAGCCTGGAGGATATCCTTCATTCCGGCGGCAGCTTAAGCACCCTGGTCAACGCCATGGAGGTGTCAAAGCAGAACTTAAACGCCGCCAAGATCGTGGTGTCGGTGGTTCCGCTGCTGCTGATCTATCCGGTGCTGCAGAAATACCTGATTACCGGAATCGTCATGGGAAGCGTGAAGGAATAGGAAGACTATGTGTCTGCAGTTTTACAGACCCGGCCATGCAGGGAAGCCGGCCGGGAGACTGGAGGAGCGCAAAAAAGGGAGGTAACGGATCATGGGGAAAGGCAGAAAAGCAGCCGGACTGGCAGCCGGAATCCTGCTTCTGACCGGATTGTATGGGGGAGACAGTATCTGGGCCGCACAAGGGCAGTGGGAATACCATGACCAGGCGGACCAGTGGTATTATCTCAATGAAAAGGGAGAATATGCCACCGGACGGCAGACCATCGACGGGGGGGTGTATTTCTTTGACGAAAACGGCGTGATGCTTACCGGCTGGGTCAGCTGTCCCAAAGAGGAGCTTCCGGAGCCTTACAGCGATTCCATGGACGGCGCGGATATCTACTACTGCGGTACAGACGGGAAGATGGCAAAGGGCTGGGTGGTGTCCTACAGTCCGGAGGATGTGGTCTATGACCGGAACCAGGACTTTGACCTGGTCCGTGAGGACATGGAGAAGAAACGCTATTATTTTGATGACAGGGGAAGACCTTACTGCGGCCAGAAAAAGACCATTGACGGGAAACGGTATATCTTCGATGAGGAGGGGGCCTGCATTACCGGGTGGATCTATGATCAGGGGGAAGGTGCGGCAGACAGGTACCTTCCGGTGGATACGGACAGCCCGGACACGGATAAGGAGCTCTGCAGGTCCGGGCCGGAGAATCTGATGTTTGGCAGCCATGAGGACGGCTCCCTGGCCGTCCGGCAGTGGGTGGACCAGATTCCGCCCTGGGACAATGAGGGAGATGGCGCAAGAAGCTTTTATGCGGATTCTTCCGGCTATATGGTAACCAGAGGCCGGGGACGGGGGGAGGGCGTTTCCTTCTCGGCCAGGCGCAAGGCCACCAAGATGGCGGAAACCGGCACCTACCGGTTCGAGGACTGGTCCACGGATGCGAACATTGTGTATATAGACGGGAACTATTACTGTCTGGAGGACTCGGGTACGAGAATGGACGGGATGATCTATCTGACCGGCGCAGACGGGGGCAGCTCCTTTGCAGACGGGCTGTACTGCTTTATGGACAATGCGGCCATGAAGACCGGGACTGTGATGAAGGAAAATATCAGCGATGACGACGGCAGTGACGGCTATGTCTACTACTACAGCTTTGCGGAGCGTGACAGCAGCCGTTATTCCAAAGGCCAGGGGATCAGCGGCGTCCATGGAGGAAGACTTTACTACCATGGCATGGCCGTAGGCGCCCAGTATGAGACCTTTGAGGTGGTGTATCTGCCCACCCTGGAGGAGCAGGACGACACAGGACAGAGTACGGGACTCTTCCTGGTGGATGCCGGCGGACGGGTGAAGACAGGCTCCAGAGGCGGAAGCCATTACACATCAAGCAACGGCAACGTATACCGGGTGACCAGGGTCAGCGACCGGAACGATGACTACGGCTATGTGATCGAATACTATGACGGTGACAAGGACGATGACAACCACAAAATCTGGAAGAGCCTGACAGAGAAGGATTATGACTATATCTGTTGGGACGCGGTGGAGGAGTAGGCCATGAAGGGAAAGAAACAGATTGCACAGATTCTGGTGGTGACCATGCTGGCATACCAGATTCCGGCCTGGGGAGCCCTGGCGGATCTGACAGCGGAATATGAGGCAGGAACAGAGGACGGGTACAGGACTGCCACACCCGGTGACTTAAGGGAGGACGGCTCCCTGGCTACGCCCAGTGAAAGCACCGGAAAGGATCAGGAAGAAGAGGATGAGAAAGCCGGGGATCCCGCAGATGTGATCACCGCCGGGGCAAAGGCCACAGCTTCCAATACATCCCTGTTTGGCGTGGCACGGGACTATGGGACGGAGGGGACATATATGCTGGAGGCGGAGGATACATCCCTGGCTTCCTGTGACAATGCCTGGGTTCATGGAGACGGAAACCGGGTAGAGCTGCAGCAGTATGGCTCTGTCACCTATGATCTGTCGAAAATCCCGGATTTCCAGCCGGGGAAGTATCTGGTTTCCGTCCATATGAATGGAAGCTCCACGGCCATTGACCTGAAGGTCAATGGGGACACGAAGGGAACCATCGAAAAGGGAGGGATTGGCTTTGATTTTGCTGACTGCTGCGAATATGCCTATCGTGGAGTGCTGGAGCTGACCGGAACAGAACAGCTGACCATTGCTGAGGGGAACAACGGGTATGCCCATCTGGACTGGACAAAGCTGGTTTGTGTAGATACCTATTACTGGCTGGAAGCAGAGGACAGATCCATTACTACCTATGTGGAGGATATAGGCAGCGACGGAAAGCCTGTTACCGGAGTTCACAGTGACGGGGACCGGGTGGAAGTCCAGGGCGGCGGAAGCATTACCTTTGAGCTGTTCCAGGTGCCCGGGTTCCAGCCGGGAGTATATGATCTGTATGCCGGTGTCAACGGAGACAGAACCCAGTGGGGGTTTAAGGTCAATGGAGAAGACTTGGGCCCGGTATCTGCTCCCGGAGGAGGAAAGTGGGAGAAGGGCACCTGCGTGGACATTCATCTGGGTGAGGAGATTGAGCTGTCTGCAACCGGAACGATCCAGCTGTATGATGTAAGCAGCAGCTGGGGCCACGTGGACTACATACGCCTGGTGCGGACCGGAGACCTTGTCCCTGGCCCGGTGGAGGAAGGATACTACCAGCTTGAGGCGGAAAATCCGTCCATAGCTTCCTATGAGAATGCCAATCTCAACAGTGCGGACCGGGACCGGATGGAGCTGCAGTCTTATGGTTCGGTTACCTACGACCTGGGAAAGGTGGACGGTTTTAAAGACGGCTCCTACCTGGTGTCTGCCCGTATGAACGGCAACTCCCAGACCATCCAGGTATCGGTCAACGGGCAGCAGAAGGGAACCATCACCAAGGAAAGCCCGGACGGAAGCTGGTGGGAGAGCAGCTATCTGAAGGAGTACTATTACCATGGGATTCTGGAGCTGACCGGCTCTGACCGCCTGACCATTGCCGAGGGGCAGGGGCAGTATGCCCATCTGGACTGGGTGAAGCTGGTTCCTGTGGGTGTCTGCTTCTGGATTGAGGCAGAGGATACCTCTGTGGCCTCTTATGCCGGGGCTGCCAAGGTTCACGATGAAGGGGACCGGGTGGAGGTGGACGGCGGCGGAAGCATTACCTTTGACCTGGCGGAATATCCCGGATTCCGGTCCGGCATCTACAAGCTGTCAGCAGGTGTCAATGGCGAGAGAACCCAGTGGAGTGTGTCTGCGGACGGCCAGGGCAGAGGAAGCATCACCGCTCCCGGAGGCGGGAAATACCAGACAGGAACCTGTATGGATGTAAGCTTCGGGACGGAGCTGGAGCTGTCTGCGGGCAGCACCATCCGTCTGGCGGATCTGGACGGATCCTGGGGCCATGTGGATTACATCCGCCTGGAACGGACCGGGGATGCCGCTCCCAGATTTGACGAGACGGATCCTGAGACCGGAATCCGGGTAACCGCGCCCCAGGGAGTGTTCCAGGACGGAACTACCATCCAGCCCTATACGGTGCCGAGAACTGCCCGCCAGACCATACGTCAGCAGTTTAAGGAAGAGGACCAGAAGGTGTATTTCTACCGGTTCCGCATGAAATCCCCCGGCCTTCGGAGCCGGTCGTCAAAAGCCGGAGAGGATGACGGGGAAGCTGCGGATGCCCTGGGTGGGGAGACTGTGGCTTACCTGCCCATCCCGGAAGGCTATTCGGAGAACTGTGAGCTGTACTATCTCCAGGAGCCGGAGGATCTGCCGGAGCCGGTGACCGGATACTGGCAGGATGGGAGAAAGCTCTGCTTCTACATGGAGAGTCTGGACGGCATCTATCTGCTGGCAGACCAGGATATCTGGAAATTTGAAGGGGAGAACTATTATCATAAGACTACCGACGGAGGCCAGGCGGCGGATCTGCAGCCCTCGGAGGATATCGTCTTTTCCATCCCGGATGACGAGGCATTTGAAAGTGGCCTTTACAATCTGCTGCTGCGGGTCTGCGGCGGACAGAGCTATACCATCCTGGTGGACGGCCAGGAGAAGGCATCTTTAAGCAGGCCGGGAACCGGCTGGGGTGAGTATGAGATCTGTGTGCCTGGGGAGGCCCTGAAGCTGGCCCCCGGACAGACCGTCACCCTGAGGGCTGACGACAACTATGGCTGGGTGGATTATATCTGCCTGAAAGAGGCCAGGGATTTTGAGGAGGAGATGGAAGGCGTCCTTGTGGAGGCGGAAGCAGGGGCGGTGCCTGCCGGGGCAGAGCTTTTTGTGGAGCCGGCAGATGACCGGCTGAACCTGGAGATCCGGGAGCTCTTCGGCTTTGCGGATGAGGGAGCGCCAGCCATGAGCTTTTACCGGATTCTTCTTCTGATGAATGGAGAAGAGATCCGGCCGTCAGGCAGTATGAGGATCCGGATCCCTGTCCCGGAAAGCTTCCGGGAGGCCGTCCGTGCCAGAATGTCCAAAAGAAGCTCTGACGGCGGGAACCTATCCCTGTACCACATCCAGGAGGGCGGAAAGAAGACCCGCATCTCCTTTGAACTCAGTGAAGACGGGGAGTATGTGGTATTCCAGACAGAGGAGCCCGGCATCTACGGTCTGGTGAATCAGGCCATGGGCAGCGAGCTGTATTATCCGGGAGTGGATTATTATGACAGGACTACCGGTGACAATGGCCAGTATGCGGATCTGCAGCCCGGAGAGTCCCTGACTCTGCCGGTGAAGGACCAGCCGGGGTTTGCCCAGGGCAATTACATTCTCTCTGTCCGGACCTGCGGGCCCAGGACAAAGCTGATGGTTCTTGTCAACGGCCGTGTGGTGGGCATGATTAACCGGGAGAGCACAGACTGGGGCCAGATGGACCTGGCGGAGCTTCCTCTGGTGCTATCCCTGACCCAGGACGATGAGATCACCCTCTATGCGCCGGGGCAGGAGAACCAGGGCGGCCCCTACGGCTGGGTGGATTATGTGCAGTTAAAGGAGACGGACAGAGTCCCGGAGATCCCGGCTCCAGAATCCCGGATTACCCTGGAAGCAGAGGACTACTATGTCTATGAACTGGAGCAGAACGGAACCGTGGCCAATGTGAACAGCCCTTACAGAAAGCTGGAAATTCCCATTCTGGCTTCGGAAGGCTTCGAAGAAAATGATTATCATTTTACCATGTATACCACCGGCACCATGAGACGCTGGATCGTGTGCGTCAACGGAGTCCAGGTGCTGGAGGGAGAACGGGCTGGGTCCGGCTATGAAATGAAGTATATGACAAAGGAGATCGGATCTGAGCGGATTCATCTAAAGCCCGGGGATATTCTCACAGTGGAATTCCCGGAGCAGGACACGGACAACTACGGCAACTGGGTGGACCGGATTGTCCTTAACAGCAGGCGCCAGGTAACCGGGGCAGACTTTTTGAACCGGGTAGGCGGCAGGATCCCGGTGGCTCTGGCCGGAGATTTTGAGTCCGGCGGCCAGCCCCATGTCTCCATGGAGGACGGAAAGCTGGTTTACCAGGGAGAGGCTTACTACAAGGCCCAGAATGATTCTCCCACGGCGGACCTGCAGCCAGGGGAACAGATCCTGATTCCCGTATCCGACAACGGAAGATTCCGGGAAGGCACCTACCGGGTGACGGTCCGCTCCTGCGGCAACCGGGAATTCTTCCGGGTCAAGGTCAACGGATGGACCGCAGGCAATATCACCCGCAAGGAAACCGGGTACGGGATGAACGAGATGACCGAGGATACCCTGGGAACGCCCATAGAGCTGAGGCCGGGGGACATTCTGGCCATTGAAGGGCAGACCGGCGGAAAGTACGGCTGGGTGGATGATGTGTCCTTAACCCAGGTGCAGACCGCAGACGGGAACGCCGGTGACAGAAGCTGGTATACCTGGGAGGGGGAAGACTTCTATACGAAACAGAAGGACAATCCGGCTGCGGATCTCCAGCCGGGAGAGACGATCACCATCCCCCTGGCCTCCAACGGGACGTTCACCGGAGGAACCTACTATATCGGAGTGCTCAGCAACGGCAACCGGACTGCCATGGTCATCCGGAAGAACGGGGAGCGGATGGGTTCCATCACCAGAAATGAGACCAATTTTGACATGGGCTCCATGACCCTGGACGTACTGCAGCGGCCGGTATCCGTAAATGCCGGTGACACCATCAGCATCTTTGCGCCGGGAGACGAATCCGGGCCGTTCGGATGGGTAGACAAGGTATACCTGATTCCGGTCAATGCCAGGAACCCGCGGTCTCTGGAAGAGTACCGGTATCCCGCCTATGCCTATGGCACAGCAAGCATGTACCTGGCGGCGGCGGATCTGCAGCCCGGGGAGGCCCTTGAGATCCCCCTGGGGGATCATGTATCCTTCGTGGAAGGCCAGTACAGGATCGCTGTTATTTCCAATGGTTCCAGGGAACGGTTTGAGATCCGTGTCAACGGCCAGCCTGCGGGCAGTATCCTGAGGAAGCCCTCAGACTATGGGGACAACGGGATGTCCTCGGATAAGCTGGAAAGGCTTTTGTACTTAAAGCCGTCGGATGTGGTTACCATCGTGGGCCAGGACGGGGATTTCTTCGGCTGGGTCAGCGCCCTGGTGCTGGAACCGGTGGAATAGACTTTCTTCGACCGGAAAATCAGCGGCAGAGGCAGGTACGGGGAGACTTGTAAGGAGGAAAAATAATGAAAGGAAAAAGCAAGGCAGCCCTTTTCCTTGGGGTGGCCCTTATAGCCGGGGCCGCCGCACCGGGAAGACCGGCGTGGGCTGCGCGGCAGGAAATAAATATGGCAGAGGCAGAGCGTCCGGGAGCCTGGATCCGTGAGATGACCACGGACCGGAGCATGTACAGTCCCGGGGAGACGATCCGGGCCAGAGTGGAATTCTCCGGCGGAGACAGGACGGCGGCAGAAGGGAGACTCCTTCTCATCCTGCGGCACCTGGACCAGGCTGTGTGGGAGCAGGAGATGGCGGTTTCTCCGGCTGATTCCGGAATCTCCTTTGAGGTTCCGGCGCCGGGGAAGGATTTTACCGGCTATGCCCTGGAGGCCTATCTCTATCTGGACGGAAGGCTGGCAGACTACCGGATGACCGGGGTGGACGTGTCCTCGGACTGGAATGTATTTCCCAGATACGGCTACGTGACCAAAATGGACCGGGCAGAAGGGGAGGTGGTCCAGGCTCTGGAGCGGCTTAAGAACCACCACATCAACGGCCTGTTCTACTATGATGTATTTGACACCCAGGAAAAGCCCCTGGCAGGAACCGTGGAGGCGCCTGCGGACACCTGGAACACCCTGAACCGGTCCCTGGCCAGAAGGCAGACCCTGCTGGATACCATAGAGACCGGGCACCGGCTGAACATGAAGTCCTTCTTCTACAACCTGATCTTCGGCACCTATGACAATTATGAGCAGGCAGGAGTCAGCCCGGAGTGGGGCATGTACTGTGACCAGCGCCACCAGGAGCAGGATGTCCATGACATTTCGGGGATCGGCTGGGAAACGGAGAAATTCTGGCTCATGAACCCGGCCAACCGGATGTGGCAGGATTATTATATCAGGGTGCACCAGGATCTGTTTGCCGTCTATCCCTACGACGGGATCCAGGTGGATTCCTTAGGCCCAAGGGGAAACCGGTACGATTATGAGGGCAATGAGATCTCCCTGGACAATGCCTATGTCCCCATGCTGAACCGCCTGGTAAAGGAGCTGGACAAGAAAGTGATCTTTAACCCGGTATCCGCCTACGGCATGGAGCCCCAGCTGAAGGCCGTGGACTATGATATCGTCTACATGGAGGTATGGCCCTCGGACACGCCGGATTTTGCCGCCCTGAAGGAGAAGGTGGACGAAATCTACAGGCAGAACGGCGGGAAGCGTGGAACCGTGATCGCGGCCTACATGAATTATGACGCGCCCAAGTCAGAGAACTTCAACCGGCCTTCCATCAACTATGTGAACGCCGTGCTCATGTCCGCCGGGGCAAGCCATCTGGAGCTGGGGGATACCGGGATGCTGTCCAGCGAGTACTATCCGGGAAATTCCATGCAGATCACCGGCAGACTGGAACAGGATCTGCGGCGCCAGTATGATTTTCTGGTGGCCTACGAGAATCTGCTGCGGGGTACCGGACTCACGGAGGTCCGGGATGAGACCTTTGTAGACGGACGGCGTACCGGTTCGGATTTCAAGCCGGGAAATGTGACCTCCTTTACGAAGGTCCGCCGTCAGGCAGGGGAGCCGGACCGGGAGATCCTCCATCTTCTGAATTTTGACGGGGCGGCCCATGACAGCTGGGTGGATAAGGGGCTGGCACAGACAGCGCCCCGGATCCGGCAGCAGGTGACGGTGAGCCACTACTGCAGCAGGGTTCCGGAGAAAATCTGGGCAGCTTCCCCGGATTACCAGGGCGGCATCCGGCAGGAGATTCCATTTAATGAGAAGGATGGGACGGTGACATTTACACTGCCGTATCTGGAATATTACACTATGGTAGTGATGGAGTAGATGAAATGACAGGCCGGGGCAACCGTTCAGACAGGTCTGCGTACTGGCTGCGCTGATCGTACGTAACAGTTCAGATAACCCTTGAAATGTTACGGCATACGGCCATATGCCGTAACAGTTCAGGGGGTATCCGGACTGTTACGGGCAGGGAAACTGGAAAGGAGCCGGAAAATGGCAGAGATATCATTAAAAAATATATGCAAACAATATCCCAACGGATATGAAGCAGTGAAGAATTTCAACATGGAGATCGCAGACAAGGAGTTCATCATTTTCGTGGGGCCTTCCGGCTGCGGCAAGTCCACCACCCTGCGTATGATCGCGGGGCTGGAGGAGATCACATCCGGGGACTTATGTATCGACGGGTGCAGGATCAATGATGTGGAACCCAAGGACCGGGATATCGCCATGGTATTCCAGAACTATGCGCTGTATCCCCATATGACCGTGTATGACAACATGGCCTTTGCCTTAAAGCTTAAAAAGTCGCCTAAGGATGAGATCGACAGGAAGGTCCGGGACGCGGCCAGGATCCTGGATCTGGAGAAGCTTCTGGACAGGAAGCCCAAGGCCCTCTCCGGAGGCCAGAGACAGCGGGTAGCCATGGGCCGGGCCATTGTCCGTGATCCCAAGGTGTTCCTTATGGATGAGCCTCTGTCCAATCTGGACGCCAAGCTGCGGGTCCAGATGCGCACGGAGATCTCCAGGCTCCACCAGCGGCTGGGCTCCACCATCATCTACGTGACCCATGACCAGACCGAGGCCATGACCCTGGGCAGCCGGATCGTGGTCATGAAGGACGGGGTGGTCCAGCAGATCGACTCCCCCCAGAATCTGTACAACAATCCGGTCAATGTGTTTGTAGCCGGTTTTATCGGCTCTCCCCAGATGAATTTTGCCGACGCGGTCTGCGAGATCAGCGGAAATCAGGCAGTACTCCATGTGGGCCCCTGCCAGATCCGGCTTTCCGGAGAGAAGGCAAAGGCCCTGGAAGAGGGCGGCTACAACGGTAAGACCGTGATCATGGGGATCCGCCCGGAGGATGTCCACGATTCACCGGAGATGCTGGCAAAGTTTGCCGGAAGCATCGTGGAAGCAAAGATCAATGTCTACGAGCTTCTGGGCGCCGAGGTATTCCTGTACTTTGACCTGGAGGGCTCCGGCATGACGGCACGGGTAAATCCGGCCACCGCCGCAAGAACCGGGGACCGGGTGCGGTTCGCGCTGGATGTGGAGAAGATTCATGTGTTTGATAAGGAGACAGAGAAGGCGGTTGTGAATTAGAAGGTGTCAAAAAAGCGCATTCTGGCAGCTGTGGGTTACAGTTTGCGGGACACCACGGATGCCCTTTACGGGGACTGGGGCCAAATGAAGGCAGCGTGTGGGCTGCCTTCATTTGGCTGGTTTTGGGGCAGGTTCTTTAATATATTCCAATATCCGTCCGCTGGTTACTACATCCCCAAGCCTGCCTTCGGCCAGCAGTCCTGGCATATCCGGAATATCTACCAGTGGAAGGAACTTGCTGGCACCTGAAAACTTTTAAATCAAAAATATCTTTTTCAAAATCCCAAGAAATCCTTAAAATAACTGTTGACTTTTTCGAAAATAGTGTTATTATATAGCTATAGTTGTTGAAATAAAAGAAAATGTACTTTTGATTCAAAAGCACAGAAGCGTATTAAAGAAAAAGGGGGTTTTACTATGATCTGCACTGTAACACTGAATCCGGCACTGGATAAGACCGTGGAGATTCCGGATCTGACCATTGACAGTGTCAACCGGATCACCACCATGCGGACGGATCCCGGCGGGAAGGGGATCAATGTCTCAAAGGTGATCAGCAAGCTGGGAGGCAGCAGCGTGGCCACGGGTATTCTGGGCGGAGACACGGGAAATGCCATCCGGTCATCCCTGGAGGCCATGGGCCTTGAGAACCGGTTCCGGTTTGTGAAAGGGGAGACCCGCACCAACCTGAAGGTGATCGATCCGGTGAATCACACCAACACAGACATCAACGAGCCGGGGATCACGGTGTCAGAAGAGCTTCTCAATGAGTTTCTGGAAGAGGTTGTGGGGATGATTACCTCCGGGGATATCGTGGTTCTATCCGGCAGCCTGCCAAAGGGAGCGCCAAAAGATACCTATTACACCTGGGTGAAGGCCTGCAGGGAGGCAGGAGCCAGGGTGATCCTGGACGCAGACGGGGAGCTGCTGGCAGAGGGACTGAAGGCATCTCCTTATCTGGTGAAGCCCAACAACCATGAGCTGTCAGGGCTTCTGGGAAGGAACCTTAAGACCCCCCGGGAGCTGGAGCAGGCGGCCAGGGAACTGATGAACCGGTACGGGATTGCCAGAGTAGTGGTGTCCATGGGCAAAGAGGGCGCCTTGTATGTGACCGGAGAGGAAACGGTCTATGCAGAAGGCCTGAAGGTGCCGGTGGGAAGTACCGTGGGAGCCGGAGACAGTGTGGTGGCAGCCCTGGCCGTGGCGGAAGAGAGGGGGATGAGCCTGGATGAGACGGTGCGTCTTTCCACTGCCACCGGAGCCGCCAACGTCATGTGCAGCGGAACCCAGGCAGCGGAGTATGAGGTGATTGAAGGGCTGCTGTCCAGGGTGGTGT
This sequence comes from uncultured Lachnospiraceae bacterium, assembly GCA_910577765.1. Taxonomy (GTDB): domain Bacteria; phylum Bacillota; class Clostridia; order Lachnospirales; family Lachnospiraceae; genus Brotaphodocola. Next base: position 34 of record CAJTOV010000051.1, on the reverse strand, counting down.
TCCAAAGGCTCTGAAAACAGAGAAATCCGGTATA
>CAJTOV010000050.1:4442-23254 GCA_910577765.1 uncultured Lachnospiraceae bacterium | reverse complement strand
CTGACACGAATATCAAGCACTATTTACTTCGGGATTAATGCAACGATGTACTAGTTACAGTATTTTCAACGGTTTCTCGATAGCCACCGTAAAACAGACAGTCTGGACATGTATAACCTCCACTCAGCTTTTACACGGACTTGTGACCGACATGGCAGGAGAGGAACACTGCCATGGTAGCTTTAGAGGGGAAGGGGACTTAAGCCCCCGTTTTTATCCCAAAAAGCTGATTATAACGAATATCATGCATATCGCCAAGTTCATAACAAACTTTGTCATATTCGTCAGAATCAATTACTTCATCTGAAGAACAGAAATTGAGCATTCACCCATAATTGTCTCGATGTGTTCCGAAAGTTCAATCCTAAGCATGCTGGAATCTAAAACCCTGTCTCTGTCCGCAAAAATTTCATTTTCTATTTTAGCCATAATATTTTCCCCTTTCAAAACAGTGCATTTTGTGATAGGATAAGAATAGGGGTACTGTTCTCACTGCTATGCAATCAATGGGCTTACTCCAGGACCGTTCTCGTTGCTACAGTACCCTATACTTACTGGTGGTTCCGTATCAAAGTCCAAGTACCAAAAGGAAACAAGGAATTAATTGAAACACATCGAAAGGCCAAAGGCTACAAATCACTCAATAGCTATGTAAATGATTTGATTACCAGGGATATGGCTGGGACTGGAGCCGGGGACAAGACAGTCAACATAGGACATGATAACATTGACACTATTAACATGTAATTTCACATAAAGGAGGAACATAACATGATCGACCAGGAAATGTTGCAGGCTATGAGGGACTTATTGACACCGATCAGCAACCAACTGTCTGATATTCAGCATGAAATAACCGGCATGAAATATGACATCGCTGGACTGGAGCACAAGTTAAATGGTCTAAAGCTGGATATGCAACGTGGTTTCCGTAAAAACGACGATGAAATCCAGACACTGGTAGCTGTCCTGGAGGCTAAAGGTATCCTGCCAAAAGCACAGTAATTTCGAAATAATTCAGACAATTCCACCTTCAGAGAGCAGGGCCGAAGCGCCTGCAGAAAGAATTGTCTGACAATTTGTCACATCATGGGCTTAACAAAATACCTGTTAACCAGACAGCGGACAAAGCAACTTACGAAATTGAACAGAGCCGCAATAACCAGAGAAGACATAGCCATGTCAAAAGGTTCCAGAGAAGCGGCGAGCCGGTTATAAAACGGGGAAGCCGGGTCCATGGAAAGACCGAACATATCAGCAACAACAAAGCAGAATGAAAATCCAAGACTAAGAGTACTCATAGTTTCAAACAAAGTCTCTGGAAACAGAAGCAGAATCTTTAATACTGTATTTTTCATAAACCTCCTTTCCGTGCCAGCACCACGGCGGCGCAAAGCGCCCGCGCGTGGTGCCCGGTGTCAGTGATGTTTCCAGAAGCGGAGCACTTCCTTTCGCTCCCTTATGGACAGCATGAGTGATTTGAGGAAGCCGTACCTTACCGGGGCCGGGAAGCGCTCCAGGTCAACCAGAGGAAGGGCAGGCGGGTCAAAGGATTTGAAGTATTTTACATACTTCGGGATATAGGTAATCCGGACTGAGCCGAAGGGGGCAAGCAGGAGGGAGTCAATGTTGTAATCATCCGCTATCTTACTTTCCCCCTGGGCGGAGTGGTCAGCGTGCACCACTGTGATCTTTTTGGTGACCCGGCGGGCCACAGAGAAGCAGTTGAACACATTGGACACAATGTAGAGATGGTCCGTCAAGTCCCGGATTTTCTTGTCCACGTCAAAGGACTGGCTGAACAGATAGACCGTGTTCCGGTACTGTCTCTGGTACTTGAAGTAGACCTTCACATGCTCCGGGAAGCTTTTGTAATTCCGGTTGTCCCAGACAAGGCCCACTTCATCCACCAGTACCAGGGAGTTGGGAGGGAAGAGTATCTTTCCAAAGTCCGAAGTATGGAACATGTAGCATTCGGGAACCTCACGGTCACAGTAGACTTTCCAGCCTTTTTTCTGATAGGCCAGGGCTATAAGAAGCATCGGTACACCTCCCGGATAAAGACCGTGACACAGAGACACATGAGCACAGCCGAACATACGTTCATAAACAGCGGGAGTTCCTCCAGGTTCATAAGCGGGAAAAAGAAGAACTCCCAGAAGAGTTTCATGTCTTCAAGCATGGATTACCTCCAGGAGGGGGCCGTGGCCCCCAGCCTTTAGAAACTGCTGTAGATTCTGGCAAGCACGCCGACCACAGCGCCCACGAAGAACACGGAGAGGGACAGCAGGATAATGGGCTTTCCCAGCATCCAGGCCAGCAGGTTGCCGCCTTCCTTCAGAAACCAGGCGAAAACATCCGAAAAGACATCCAGGGTTTCAGCCAGGGTCCCGGTTGTGGTGCCGCCGCTGGATGCATAAGCCGGGATACAGTACCCGGTGGACACCATGCCGAAGAGGAACAGCGCCGAAAGGTAACGGCAGGCACGGTCCTTAAGGGCCGCATAAGCAGTGGTAAGGTTCATACCTTCACCTCCTATAAAAGTTTTTTGAAAATGCGCAGTCAAGGAAAATCTGTGTATTCCTGCCATGACTGTACTGGCAGAAGGGCACAGTTATCCCGTGGGCCAGTGCATGGAAAGGGCATAGTCAACCCGGCCACGGGGGCCGGGTTAGGTTTGCGGATGCTGTTCTACTTTCTCAGCTGGACGTCCACGACGTAACCACGGCTGTCATACTCGACGTCTATGACAGAGCCGGGGTGGATATCTCCCAGAACGGGGCACTCAAGAGTGTCGCTTACCATGATCTGCTCCACGCGCTCACCCTCAGGAACCTGGGGGTGGGGATAGCAGGAGTGGAGGACAGTTGCACGGAACGGCTGACCAGTTTTCTTGCTGACAACATCAATACGCGATTTTCCTAATACTTTTGCTTTCATTCTTTCTACATCCTTTCTTAACTTTATTCAGTTGTCAATGTGCCATCCGGAGAGTTTACATCGATCCGGAGAGTGGAACAGCCACTAAGACCAGCATTTTCAGACGGTTACTCGATAGCACCGACAACAGACCGTTTGGACACAGATTCCAGTAAGACAGTTTAGCCAGTCCACCGTGGCCTGGGATTTCTCCCCCGCTCACCCTTGCATATGCGGACTTTATGGTGAGGCTGTGGGTATATGGGTATGGCATACTGTCTTATGGAACCTTTACCCGGATAACCGGGAGGGCTTCTCCGGGAGTTGAACCCGGATGGGGCCTGGGTACCCTAAACCTGCAAAACTAATCAAGACTGGAATCTTCGGCCAGCTTGAAAACCTCACCCGTAAGATAAATATAAGCCAGGCCGGGTGACTTCCACTGGAATTCACGGACAAAATACCAGTAATGTACATAAACAAAATCATGAGCCGCCAGACCACGGAAAATAAGACGGTCACGGTCATCAAAAATATGGACAACATCAGAGCCATGCAAAAAACCGGATAATTCCGAAACAGTTAGTGAACGCATATTTTTCCCCTTTCACTAAAAATAAGAATGTGTTAAAATGTGGGATAGAAGTAACCGTTCTCACTGCTACCAGAAAGGGGGTTCTCGTTGCTACGGTTACTTCTACGGTATTACGTCCAAAGGGGAGAGTACTTACATCAGTACTTTGTTTTGCTTCGGTGTTTCTTTGTTTCAGTGTTACATTAATAACATCGACATAAGTCTAGGACTAGACAATTGACATATTAACCAAATCTAGGACTAGTCTTTTATGCATATTGTCTAGTCCTAGATATAGGAGGAACATGAACGATCAAAAACGAACAGATTACAAACGAGAATACAACAAAGATACTTACAAAGTTGTCAAAGTCTACATCCGAGAAGAAGAGTACCCAGCAGTTATAGAACATATGAAAGGAATGGGATATACAAAACTCAGCGGATATATCAAAGACCTGATTACCCGGGATATGGCTCTGGGGGGGTATTCAGAAGAGCAGCATAACCGAGATTGACAAATAACCAAAAGAGGTTATAATAAAACCACCACATACGAGGAGGATATGAGATATGACAGACCGGGAATTCATTGATAACATGAAGATTTTGCTAGAGCCAATTAATAACAAACTGGAAATGATGGAAAATGAAATGTACAATATAAGAAATGACTTAAGAAACATGGATTTCCAAAATAGAAGGGAACACCGGGAAATCAGGCAGGACATTGAAACAATCCTGGCAGTACTGGAAGCTAAAAATCTCTTACCAAAAGCACAGTAACATATAACTTTAAAACAATTCAGACAATTCTCTCTCGAGGAAGCCCGATCGAGTGTCCTCCAGGGAAAATTGTCTGAAAGTTTATCCTTCAGATGCTTTAGTTTGCAGATATTTCACCTGTTAAGCTTCCCGGAAATAGCCTGCTGTATGGCGCGCGCGAAGCGTCGCGCCATACAGCGGCAGGCACCAGGGAGGGCGTGAATCCGGTCACGGAGGGCCGGGGCCTGGATGCCGGGGATGTACTCATAAGAACAGTCATTGAGTTCCGGCACCACAAAGGAATCGAAGTATTTCGCATACTTAGGAATATAGGTAAACTGGATGGAGCCACACCAGAAGAGCAGGAGAGAGTCAAATTCCATATCATCCGCAAGATGGGACTCACCCTGGGAATTTTTGCCGGCATGGACAATGGTAATCTTTTTATTGATACGCCTGGCCAGGGAAAAACAGTTGCAGAAGTTCCTGATCAAGTACATCTGGTCTGTCAGATCACGCAGTTTCTTGTCTATGTCGAAGGACTGCGAGAAAAGATAGACTGTGTGGTGGTAGTGCCGCTGGAGCTTGAAGTAGTCGCGGGTATGGTTCTTAAAGTTCTTAAAATCCCTGGAATCCCAGACCATGCCGACCTCATCCACAAATATGACTGCCTCCGGGGGAATGGAGTCGATGCCGAGCTGGGACGGGTCAAAGAGATATACACCGGGAACCGGGACCGTGGAGTAACAGGCACGGCCTTTTTTCGCGTATTTCATGGCCAGCTTTGTAATCATGGTAGTCTTGCCTGCACCCTTTTTACCAAAGACCATGATAAGCTTGTAAGGATTACGGAAACGCCACCAATGGTACGCCAGGAAAAGGAACACGGCGAACAGAACAAACGGCAGTATATACCAGAACAGCATGTTAAAACCTCCTGACTACATTCATAACGGAACCAAACACCAGGGCCAGCAGGAGCAGAAGGAAGGGGCACGCCACAAGGACGTACCCGAATTCCAGGTGCATGAGGGGGAGCCACATCAGTCCCCACATGGCATCAAAGAAGGCAAGCAGAACATCCATATCCTGCTACCCCGTCAGACACTTCTGAGCGCGCGGAACAGAAAGCCCATGGCGGCACCGGCAAGGAACAGGCCGACGTAAATGAACGCCAGGGAGTTGCCAAGAATCCAGGCACTGACAGAGGTCATGCTGGAAAGAATCCAGGTCAGAAGTTCCGTAACGCCGGAAAGAATCTGGGTCATGGTGGCGCCGCCTTCCGTACCGGCACCGGACGCATAGGCCGGGACAGCACAGCAGAAGGAGCAGGCCAGGGCCAGGAGCATGGCGTATGCACGTGCCAGGAAATCCCTGGTACGGCGACGGATGGTATCCGCATTAATACCCGTAAAACGTAACATTTCTTTTTTCTCCTTTCAGAATATTTTCCTAAAGATATTAACCAGCTTCCGGAGAACCGGAAAGCCGATAATACACACACCGATACAGCCCCAGTTATTCAACATAACCGTCCATATCCGTGTGAGGGAATCAAAAATCCATGTGACAAGTACCTGGAGGTCAGCAAACATAGGCGTCACCCCAGATAGTGGCCCGCAAGCATCCGGAGCAGGCCATAGAAACAGTCAAGCAGGTAAAGAAGGACTATCACGCCGCAGACATAGAAGAGTGCGTCATACCCGGACGGGAAGTCCCCTACCAGTTTCGTGATTTCTTCCATAAGCATAAAATCTGTACACCTCCAATCAGTATAAGAACCAGCAGGTAAAGGCCGTTTACATCCTCCTGGACGTCGGACGGGGTATTAACCACCTCTGTTACGATGAAATTACCGTAGGTAGTGGTGTAGGTAATCCGGCCACCGCTTGCATAGTAGCGGCGGCAGTAATTGGGGTAGCCATCATTATAAAGAGTGGATGCATTGCCGTTTAAGGCGGGTGTCATAGTAAATACATACTGGTTATAGTCCGTCAAGTCAGCATCACCATAAAAGATACGGCCGACAATGTTACTGGTACCCACGTTATAGAGTGCGCCACTGTCCGGGTCCTTCCAGAGAGTGGCTTCCGTGACGGCAGGCAGGACAAGCCTTGCAGACTGCCCATTCCACCTGCCTACGTATATAACAACATTCCGGTCAATATTGAAGCCGCCAGCATCGTACAGAGCAGGGACAGATTGTTCATCCACCAGTAAAGTTTCCTCCTCAGTTTCTTCAGCTTCCGGAGGAACAATAACATTGCGGATGTCTGCCAGGTACTGCCGGATATCAGACAGATCAGCGTCTGAACCACTGGCCACGCCAGGGCCGGAAAGACTAGAAATATACAGATCAAGCAGGTTAAGCTTTTCGTAATCGTCGAGATCGTCATAGTCTATTTCCTTTAACAGTTCATCAATATAGCCATACACCGGGTTCTCCTGGGCATCCGACGGAGTTGCAACAGCGGCAACGGCCCCGACCGGGAAGGAAATCAGGCATATGAGCAGGACAGCAGTAAAGTGGTAAATCCGTTTCATTGTCATTTACCTCCCCTGCGGGCCTCATGGGAGAGGTTCGCAACGGCCAGGGTGCCTACCAGGGCCGTGATAATGACTCCCAGGAGCACCAGGGCCACCAGCATGTGGCCGAAGGAAAAGCCAGACATGAAGGGAAGCTTCATGAGAAAAGCCACCGCCTGGGAAGCAAACCATATGGTAAAATCAAAAAATTCTGTCATGTCAGGACCCCTTGTTCATAATCTGCAATACAACAATGATACCGACAAAAAGCAGTACAAATGTCTTAAGAAACGCCGGCAGGAGAGCGGTGACCACACCAACATAGGCCAGAGCCTTCGGTATCTGTTCGAAGAGGAAGACCACCATCTGGAACATGGAAACAATGAAATCCACCGCAATCTGGACAATGCCGGTAATGCTTTCAAAGAATTTAAACATGCCTAATTCCTCACCCTGTAATATCCCAGGACCATCAGCACAAAGATCATAACCAGGGAAACGGTCACCGGGAGGTTAAAAAGACCGATAGCGTTAAAGAGCCGCTGAAGATAATTACTGCTGAACCCGACAGCGGCCAGCACCTGGACATTGGACGTAAAGTCCGGTATCTGGAACCCGGTAATGTCACCTTTTACACTGTCGAATATGTCGGTTTCTGTTTTATCGTAAACATCAATGGACGCCTGGAGCTGGTTATTGGCGCTGTTGAATTTACTATTATCAAACCCGTTTACCACTGTATTTGTGTTTTTATCGTCATTGGCCATCAGGTCATGAAAATTACGGTCTATGGTCTCCACGTTGATGTCAAAGCCTTCATCCAGGCGGTCAATGATGCGCTGGGTGCGGGCGTTGTCGTTGTTTACCAGGGGTACGTGCATGAAGTTGTACATCTGGTCCCAGAGGGCGGCAAGCTGGTTACTGATGTGCTGGATCAGTTCCTTTAGGGTGCCGTTAATGGCTTCCGTGTTGTCGGCGATCTGGCCTGTACTGTTTGAGATATCCTGCTGAATATCCTGGGAGGACTGGGGACCGCCTGCCGTGGTGTAATCCGGAGTGGCGGTGGTTTTTGTAAATTCCAAAGATACATAACCGCCATATGGCAAAGTAGACGCACCCGTGTTCTTTGGATATGCATTAAAATAAAGATAAACACCAGAACCAATCTGTACAGTAGAAACAGCAGACCAGTCACCTGAAAACTGGGAAAAAACAGCCTTGCTACTTGTAGAAGAAGCGGACGTAGTAGCATTTGTATTATTTTTCCAGGAGCCGAACAAAAAACGGCTATATTCAATGCCAGTATTAGAAGAAAATTTCATCTTGACCGAATAATTCCCCGGAGCAGGAAGTGAAGTCGGACCAACCCTAATCTGGATATTATCAATACGGGCCAGATCAGAAGGGACGGGTAATGAAGCATAATAACTGGAATTAAACGTAACCCTGGCAGTCTTGTAATTTGAAGACATATCATAATACTGCAAGACCAGAGCTATGTCTTTATAAGAAGCTGTAGTTGTTACATCCGGCAGACTGCCAGCCGCCGGAGAAATCCCAAATTCCGATTCAGGGGTAAAAAAATTCCAGTCACTGGGGGATGCCTTTCTGGCATCCGCAACCCAGTTACTGGATGTAGAAGTCTGTGCATACACCGGGAAGACCTGCAATACCAGAAGCAGGCATACCAGCGCAGCCGATATTAACTTTTTCATTTTCATAGTCCTTTTACAGCATCAACTATTCGTTAAAGTGTTGTTTCGCGAATAGTTAAAACTCCCCCTATCCCAGCCTGACAATACACAATCCGCCCTCCTTTCACTGTCATCTGCGGTACAATGACCTGGGAACCGGAAATGGACTGGCCTTTCCAGTCATAGAATCTTACTTTCTGTTCCTGAATACGCAGTACAGTTAAGTCGGCTACAGTACCTTCAGCCAGTGTGCCAAGTTCTTCCAGGCCAAGCTGGCGGGCCGGGTGAAGGGTCACCCGGTCCAGAACCTGCCAGAGGTCCATGCCGAAAGCCAGATACTTTGCCATGAGCCAGGGAAGGCTGACGGCCGGCTGGCGAAACAGGCTTATGGGACTGATGTCGCTGCTGATAATATCCGGCCAGAAGCCCTGGTCCATGGCCGGGCAGGCCACGTTGAAATCAAAGTTTCCCCGCCCATTGCTGGCGTCAAATAATACGCCCCGCTTCCTTGCCCGGAGGATGCCGGGCTTTATGTAGCCGGAAGTATCCAGAATGGTGTCCCCATGACCCTGGTACATATGGCAGAATACGTCCCCTGGCCGCAGCATCTCCGCCAGTTCCTCCATGGGAATGACCGGGTCATTGACATGGACCACCAGAGGGCAGCCGGCCTCCTGGGCGATTTCCAGGGCTTTGATAAGAGGCTCCCGGGTCAGTCCCGTAGGGCCTACAATATTCCTGGAAATCCGGAATTTCAGCCCTTTGAGAATCCCCGGATACTGGCGGAACAGCTCCAGTATTTTCTCTTTCTCAAAATAATCCGGGTTCATGTTTTCCGGCATGACCGCAGACGCAAGGCCGGAGGAAGCCACATGGAGGAAGCCCAGGACCCGGGTGACGGACGGGTCTGCATCCTTCCATTTGAAGGTACCGAAGGTACTGACACCACAGGTTCCTCCATCCACTGCGGTAGTCACCCCGGAAGGCGGACACAGAAGGTCTGCCGGGACGCCGCCGTCACAGCCGGTATAAAGATGCACATGATAGTCGATCAGACCGGGGACCACCAGACATCCCTCCCCATTGACCGTATAAGCCTGGTTATGGGGAATGGATTCCGGCGGAACCAGAATCCCGTCCCGGATTCCCAGGTCCCTTTTCTTTCTTTCCTTTGTCAGCGGATCATACACTTCTCCGCCTTTTAAGATCAAAGCATCCATTTATACTGCTCCGTTTCTCACTGATGGGTATTTGAACCGGCAGCATCAATAGCGTCCAGCAAAGCGTCCACCAGCTGGTCTCCCACGTCCTGGCGCACCTGGTCATAGACACCGGATGCCTTCTCCTTCATCTCCTTTTGAACCGCCGGATCCAGGGAGATGATGGCAGTGCCGCTGGCTTCAATGGTAGCCTTGTCCTGGGCGATGCTTTCGTCTGCCAGTCCCCGTGTATATACGATTGCTTCCTGGGCACAGGCATCCACCAGCTCCTGGACTTGTGCCGGAAGGCTGGTATATAGACTGTCATTCATCAGAAACACAATCACATGGCCCAGATGGTTGGTCTCGATCACATAGTCCTGGGTCTCATAAAACTTGTTGGCCACAATGTTCATGTAAGGATTTTCCTGGGCATCAATAGTCTTCTGCTGCAGGCCCACATACACCTCGCTGAAATCCATGGCCAGGGCATTGGCCCCCAGGGACTGCCAGTAAGCAATGTGGTACGGATTCTGGATTACCCGGATCTTCAGACCGGAGAAATCGCCAACTTCGTGAATCTCCCGGTTGGAGGTGGTCTGGCGGAATCCTGCGTCCGCCATGCCCATCAGGCGTACATTGGTAGTGGCGGAATCCTTGTTCAGGGTACTTACAAAGGTCTCATCATCCAGCACCTTCCGCATGGTATCCAGATCAGGAAATGCATTAGGCAGGTCAAAGACTCCGTAGGCCGGGACAAAAGAAGTCAGGCCGCTGGTTATGGTGGTGACAAAATCATTGCTTCCCTCAATCAGGCCCTGCATCTGTTCGGTGTCATTGCCCAACTGGCCGTTGGCATAGAGATTCAGTGTGATCTTTCCGTCGCTTCTGGCCTCAATCAGTTCTTTGAACTTCTCCATCATCTTGTAATTCAGTGTGGTTTCCGCCACATTCATGGCTACGGTCCAGGTATAGGATTCGTCGACAGCCACCTTCTCTCCCGCTTCCCCGGAATCCGGGGATTCATTACCAGAGGCTGCGCCGGAAGGTTCTTCCGCACCGGCTGTCGCATCCAAAGCAGGCGCTTCGGCCGCACCGGAGGACACAGAGCTGCTGCCTCCGGAGCACCCGGTCAGAACCGCCATAGTTATGGCCAGTACAACACTTGCTGTTTTCTTTCTCATAGTCTTCTCTCCTTTTCTTTCCTTTCTATGTTATCTACATTCCCACCAGCATAAGACTGAGCTGGGGGATAAATGCGATCATAAGTAGCGCTGCAAAAAATGCCACCAGAAAGGGAACGGCTGCCTGGGCGATTTTCAGTACCGGAACTTTGGTCATGGAGCTGGCCACATACAGATTGATTCCCATAGGCGGTGTCACCATGCCAATGGCCAGATTGGCGGTCATCATAATGCCGAAATGCACCGGGTCCATGCCGATCGCTGTTGCCACCGGTAGGAATATGGGGGTCAGGATCATGATATTGGGAATATTGTCCAGGATCATGCCAAACAGCAGAAGGATCAGGTTGATCACCAGGATCACGGCTGACTTACTGGAAATACTGCCCAGGATTCCTTCACTGATGATCTGGGGATACCTCAGCATGGTCAGGGCCCGCCCAAAGGCTGTGGCCGCGGAAATCACGAACAGAATGGTCACATAAGTCCTGGAACCTTCCACCAGAATCATTCCCAGCTCCCGGACTTTTAAGGTCCGGTACACGAAAATACTGATTACCAGTGCATAAAGCACGGACACTGCCGCTGCCTCCGTAGGTGAGGCGATTCCTCCGTAAATACTGCCCAGAATAATCACCGGCGTTAAAAGGGCCGCAAAGCTTTCCTTAAACAGGTTCCAGAGCCCCTGGTCCCGTATTTTCTGGTAATTCTCATGGAGCTTATCCTTGTCTTCCCCGCTTTTTTTACATTTGATCCAGGCACAGGCCATCAGGGCCACACCGATAAGAATGCCGGGAATAATGCCGCCAAGGAACAGTGCCGAAGGGGAAGCGTTGGATGCCGACGAATATACAATGTAGGAAATGCTGGGAGGAATGATAACACCCAGTCCGCCGGCCACAGTCACAATGGCAGTACTGAACACCTTGTCATAGCCCAGGGCCGTAAGAAACGGGATGGTCATGGCTCCCACTGCTGACACCGTGGCCGGGGAACTGCCGGAGATGGCGCCGTAGAACATGCAGGTGATGATCACCGCGCAGGGCATACCGGCAGTCTTATTTCCAATAAAATAGGCAAAGAAATTAAACAGCTTCTGGGAAATGCCGCCCCTGGCCATAATAATCCCGGAAAGCATAAACAGGGGAACTGCCAGCAGGGTAAAGCTGTCCAGGCCGCTTAACATACTGCGGATGGCCGCTTCCACCGTGTAGGGAAAGGCTCCGTCCAGAAGTCCGGGAAGGATGGCCATGCCGCCGAATACCACAGCCACCGGCGTTCCCACGGCAATCACCGCAAACAGGATCAGAAAAAATACAGCCATACTCATGGCCTCTCCCCTCCTTTTCTCCGGTTGAAACCATCCAGCACCAGAATCTGGATCTCCCGAAACAGCGCCAGACCAAAGCCCAGAATAGGTGCTGTATAGACATAAGTCATGGGAATCTGGAGGGTTCCGCTGACCTGGCCGCTTTTTTTGATGGACAGCCAGCACCGGATGGCTCCCCGGAACATGATCAGGAAAAATCCCAGCACCAGAAGCTGTACCAGCACATAGAAAAGCTTCTTTGCCCGGGATGGCAAAAGCTGCACCAGGGCATCCACACAGATGCCGTTTTTGTGGCGGACCCAGTAGCTGATACTGATGAAACCGGAGAAGATCAGACAATATTTACAGATCTCGTCACTCCAGGTCAGACCGCTGTTGAACACATACCGCAGTACCACATTGGCAGATGTCAGCAGAATCAGGGTCAGCAGGAATACCGACAGAAAGGATTCCTCTACATGGTGGTCCAGCCATTTTAAGACTCTCATACATATCCTCCTTTTCCTTCCGATGTGCAAAAATGCTGCCTGTCCCATGAACCGTAACATGTCTGGTTACTGTTGGCTGGATATTCGTGAACAATACCCATTTTTTGGAAACAGTTAACAAAAAAACAGCACATCCTTATTTAAAAATCATTATATATGTGCTACTATCATAAGGGAAGATACTTATTATTTTATCAATTCTTAGTTTTTGTAAGAGGGGAAAATATGGATTTGAAACAACTGGAATACATCGTTGCCATTGCAGATTACGGAAATATTACGAAGGCGGCGGAGGCGCTGTTTATCACCCAGTCCGGGGTGAACCAGCAGCTGATCCGCCTGGAGAAGGAACTGAATGTCCAACTGTTCAACAGGAACAAGCGTCACCTGCACCCTACTGCGGCAGGCCGGATCTATATTGATTATGCCAGGGAGATTCTGAAACTGAAAACCGATGCCTATGCCCAGATTCAGGATCTGGCAGACAACCGGACCGGGGATATTTTCTGGGGACTCCCATTTGAGCATGGGGTAGACATGTTCCTGCATGTATCTGCTGCTTTCAACGGGCGCTATCCGGGAATCACGGTTCATCTGGAGGAACACAAGGTAAGTGACCAGCATGAAATGCTTTCCAGGGGACTGCTGGATTTGATTTTTGTGATGCTGAAAGAGGCGGACCGGCAGGATCATGCCTATGTCCACCTATGTGACGAAAAACTGGTTCTGGGAATACCAGCCAGCCATCCCATGGCCAGATATGCAGCCCCCCAGGGGGAACCCTTGCGGACTTTGGAGCTGTCCCATTTCCGTAATGACAGCTTCTGTCTCATGTTTGCCGGTTCCACCCAGAGGTCCATCATTGATCCTCTGTTCGACCATGCCGGATTCCGGCCCAGGCTGTTCTGTGAGAGCACCATGAACCGGACCCTGCGCAAGCTGGTGGAGAACGGGATCTGCTGTACCATCATGCCCCAGTCCTATGCCAGGTCCAATGGCAGGGCAGCCTGGTTCTATCTGGATGAAAATCCAGCCTGGGAGTGGGTCATCGCCTACCAGAAGGGCACATACCTGACCAGGGCCATGAAGTATCTGATCCAGCTGGCCAGGGATTATGCGCTGCAGGCGGAGAAATACTGGGAGGAACATCAGGTAGGGAATCCGGGGGAACTGTAAACCCTGCCCTCTTCAGTGTCCCCTTGCCCACCGAAGCTACATTCCGGGACCGGCTACCGCTCCATTGCCGGAATCCAGCCCGCTTCCCTGGGGAGTGCCCGGGGAGCCTGGCCCGGACTGGGAAGGTGACTCCGTGTTCTGTCCCGGAGCTTCCAGACTGCCCACCGGCTGACGGTCACCGGGCTGGCTGTTGGAATCCTGCCCGCCGGAAGGCTGATTGCCGGGACCCTGCCCGCCGGAAGGAGGCTGACTGCCGGAACCCTGCCCGCCGGAAGGCTGATTACCGGAGCCTTGTCCGTCAGAGGGCTGATTGCCGGAACCCTGCCCACCAGAAGGATGGCTTCCCGGGCCAGCCGGTTCCTCCTCTTCCGCTGTCGTCTCTTCCACAGTACCATCCGTGTCCCCGGAATCAAGGCCGTCGCCCTCCGGGTTCTGATCCTGGGAGGGGTCCGGTTCATGGGAAGATTCCGAAGGTGTTTCTGTGAATGATTCTGTGGCATCTTCGGCAGAGGCAGCTTCTGTAGGCTGGGGCTGGGCTTCTGTCTGTGCCGGGGGCTGCTGGGCTGCGGAACCGCTGCCGCTGCCCTGGGCTCCTACATTTTTCCCGGATTCCGTGTCCTTTCCCGGTTCCCCTACACCGCTTACGTCCGCAATATGGCGGCTGATCTCCCGGACCTTGCCGGAAACCTGGTACTGGGTATCATCATACAGGAAGCCGTGAAGCTGGACTACATTGCTTTCCAGGGTAGCGGGAATCACGCAGTCCTTCTTTCCGACCATTGCTTCCGCATGGGCAAAGGGGAAGCCGGAGGTCTGGCCGATATAATATTTTTTTGCATTTTTTGCCATGCCAAGAAGATCGTCCATGCCGATACTGGTAGATACCTGGGGAAATACCACCGCCACCAGGGCCTTCAGGGTGGCAGAGTCTGCGGCCTTGGCCTTTTCCATGGCCAGGCCCAGTACCTTCCGCTGCCGCTGGGTCCGGTTAAAATCCGTATCCATGAGGCGCAGCCGGGCGTAAGCCACTGCCTGGACTCCGTCCAGATGATTCATGCCGCTGTGCTCTAAATGGTAGGACCCTACTCCCGTGGATTCCACGGTCTCGGTGATAAAGGAATTAATGTAGTCGAATTCCTTGTCCGTGATCTCCAGATCCACCCCGCCCAGTACATTGATGGCGTCCACCACGGCTTTCCAGTTAAAGGTGGCATAGTCGTCAATGGCCAGGTCCAGATTGTCCTCCAGGGCAGCCACGGCCTGTTTATGTCCTCCCAGGGCATAAGCCTGGTTAATCTTGTTATATTCTTCTTTCTGGTCAATCCGCAGATAGCTGTCGCGGAATACGGAGACAATGCGGATCTCCCCGGTCTTCCGGTTGATACTGCACAGCATTTCCACATCGGATAAAGCCCCTTTTCCCAATTTTCCGTCACGGGAATCTACGCCGAACACGGCAACGGTCCAGTATCCGGAGCTGCGCAGGCCCCGGTACAGATATGTACCCGCAAAAACAAGCAGAGCCAGAACCAGAAGCAGCAGTACCGGCTTTTTCTTTTTGCGGTGTCTGCTTTTGTGGACGGTTCTCTCCGGCTTCCGAGCCACATCCCGGCTATTATAGGTTCTGCCGCTTTTTCTGCGGCTGCTGCGGGCACGCATGCGGTCAATCTCATCTTCGTAATCATCGTATCGGTTGTTTTTCATAATACACCTGCCTTTTTCTGAGTTGCCTGCATCCCACTATATCACAAAATACGGACAAATTATAGTTCCATTCCATTAAAAAATACTTAAATTGTTATTGTTCACGGGGGGCATCTTCTTGTCCGGCATGGCCGGACAAGAAGCATCGGGCATTCGCCCGATGCGGAAAACCGGGAGAAAACAGTCTTACAAGCAGGCTTGACGTCTGTTTTCACCCGGTTTTCCCCGCCCTGCGAACTGTAACATTAAATTGACGAACTGCTCCAAATCCGCTATAATATAAAAATCTTTTTGGAAAGGAGTTTTCCTTATATGTGCGGAATTATTGGATATACCGGCCCCCTGGACGCCAGACGGATTCTTCTGGAGGGACTTTCCGGTCTGGAGTACCGGGGCTATGACAGCGCAGGGATTGCACTGTGCACGGTGAATGCAGACATAGAACTGTATAAGAAGGTGGGAAAGGTATCGAATCTGAAGGAATACTGCGACCGAAGGTCTGCGGCGGCTGCCCACTGCGGCATCGGCCACACCCGGTGGGCTACCCATGGAGGGGTGACGGATGCCAATGCCCATCCTCACCGGGCAGGGCGTGTTACCCTGATCCACAATGGGATTATCGAGAATTACCATGACCTTACCGGCCGGTTCCGGCTGGAAGGCCAGCTGATATCCCAGACCGACAGCGAGGTGGCAGCCAGGGTTCTGGATCAAATTTACCAGGGAGATCCCTTGGCGGCCCTTAAGGAGCTGGCAGAAATGCTGGAAGGCTCCTATGGGTTCTGCGTTATGTTTGACGACCAGCCGGGGAATATCTATGCCATACGCAGTGTCAGTCCCCTGGTGGCTTCCTGCACCAGGTCCGGCAGTCTGGTGGCCTCGGACCTGACGGCCCTGATTCCCTACACCCGGGAATATTTTGTGGTGCCGGAGAACCATATTGTGAAGCTGACCCCCTACAAGGTCAATGTCTACTCCCTGGAGGAAGATTTCCCCAGAGTCGTCCCGGAGATGATGTGTGTCAACTGGAACATGGACGCTGCCATGAAAAACGGCTATCCCCATTTTATGTTAAAGGAGATACACGAACAGCCGGAAGCCATGAAGAACACCATCCTCCCCCGGATCAGCAGGGGACTTCCGGACTTTTCCGAAGACGGTATTCCGGATGAACTGTTTACCGGGTGCAGCCAGATTCATGTGGTTGCCTGCGGCACGGCCATGCACACCGGAATGGTGGCAAGGGCGGTTATGGAACCGGTTTTGCGGATTCCGGTCCATGTGACCATTGCCTCGGAATTCCGGTATGAGGACCCTCTGGTGGATGAAAAGACCCTGGTCATAGTCATCTCCCAGTCCGGGGAGACCATTGATACCCTGGCTGCTCTCCGGCTGGCCCAGGAGTATGGCGCCAGAACCTTGTCTATTGTCAATGTAAAGGGCTCCACCATTGCCCGGGAAAGCGATTTTGTGCTCTATACCCATGCCGGCCCCGAGATCGCCGTGGCCAGCACCAAGGCCTATTCGGTGCAGCTTGCCGCCCTGTATATGGTTGCCTGCCGTATGGCCTATGTCCGCGGCAAATACTCCCGGGAGGAGGCGGTCCGGTTCCTGACAGACCTGCTGGATTCGGTTCCTGCCATGGAGACCATGCTGACCCAGGCGGATTTTATCAGGGGAATCGTCACCCATATTATTCAGAGCCCGGATGCATTTTTCATTGGCCGGGGCCTGGATTATGCCTTCTCCCTGGAGGGAGCGTTAAAGCTGAAGGAGATTTCCTACATTCACGCCGAGGCCTACGCGGCCGGAGAGCTGAAACACGGTACCATCGCCCTGATCTCGGACCGGGTTCCCGTCATTGCCACGGCCACCCAGGAGCATGTGTTCTCCAAGACCATCTCCAACATCCGGGAGGTAAAGGCCAGAGGTGCCTACGTGATTCTCCTGGCCAGGGAAAGCGCAGTCATTGATTCCGGTCTGGCCGATGTGGTCATCCGCATTCCGGATGTAGACGACCGTTTTACCGTATTCCCCATTGCCGTGGCCCTCCAGCTCATTGCCTACTACGCTTCTGTCGGTAAGAACCTGGATGTAGACCAGCCCAGAAACCTGGCGAAATCCGTTACCGTAGAGTAGATGTAACAGAAATCCCGGCAGACACAGGAAAGCCAGAGGACACGGCCTTTATGCCCATGGTCCTCTGGCTTTTCGATACTGCGATACGATCTTTCCGCTATAACGCTCTAAAACTTTCTGGTTCCGGCCACCCCTTTGAGACTTTCTTTAATCCCCTCAAAATCCGCGCCGCCTGCTGCCTGGATGGCCGCCACAATGGCGCCTTCCACCAGGGGGCAGTCCACCATTTCCACCCTGCGGTCCGGCATCATCTCCAGGACCATCTCCGTGGTCATGACCGCACTTCCCAGATCCATCAGCACCAGGACCCCGTCATCGGAATAGACCGAATCAATGGCTGCGGTGATCTTCTCAAAGCTGGTGCCAAAGCTGCCGTCCTCCAGTCCTCCTGCTGCAGCCATGGGTGTGTCCTGGGCCATGACAGCGGCCATTTCAATGACGCTTTCTGCCAGATGGGTGCTGTGTGATACAATTACGATTCCTACCATATCGGCGTGCCTCCTGTCTTATTTCAAAGCCCCGGCTACAACCTCCAGCATAAAAGAATAGGAAGTGGCTCCCGGGTCCTGGTGGCCCAGTCCACGTTCGCCTACATAGCTGGCCCGCCCCTTGGTGGCTACCAGATCCTTGGTGTGGGCTGCCCCGGCCCAGGCCGCTTTTACCCCCTCTGCCAGAACTTCAGCCGCAGCTTTTCCTTCATCCCTGGCCGCTTTCATGGCGCCAAGGGAAGGACACATGGCATCCAGCATGGTGGCTTCCTCCTCCACGGCCTTGCCCCTCTGCTTCACCGCCTCTACCGCGGCGTCCAGCATATATAGGAAATCATCCAGATTCATCTCCTTCTTTCCCGCCAGGGCCATGCCGCCCTTCATAAATGCGGAGCCATATAATGGGCCGGAAGCGCCGCCGACTGTGGACACCAGGGTCATGCCTGCCGTCTTTAATGCCGTGCCGATATCCTGGCCTTCCATAACGGCTGCCTTCTGCTTTACCGCCCCGAAGCCGCGGGCCAGATTGATTCCGTGGTCACTGTCACCGATTGGCTGGTCCAATTGGGTCAGATACTCTTTCTGCTCCTCGATCTTTTCCCCGATGACCAGCAGAATCTCTACTA
>CAJTOV010000050.1:0-4432 GCA_910577765.1 uncultured Lachnospiraceae bacterium | reverse complement strand
TGATTGATAAAAGCCATACCAGCCATGGACCCTTCCATCACGGAAAACATGCCCATGGCTGCAAAATCATGTGTCAGAATTTCATTATTTCCAGGCCGGAGTATCTGCCGGTGCATCCAGAAGCTGCTTCATTTCCTCATCCAGCCGCAGCAGGGAAAGGGAGAAGCCCTGCATCTCGATGGAGGTCATATACTCCCCTACAAAAGTCTTGTAGACTTTGATGCCTTTTTCTGCCAGCACGTCTGCCACACGGTTGTTGATGATGAACAGTTCCATCAGGGGCGTGGCGCCGGAGCCGTTGACCATTACGGCCACCTCGCTGCCGGCATAATCGATATCCGCCAGAATCTGTCCCAGCAGATGGTCCACGATCTCGTCTGCCGGACGCACCTTCTCCCTGTGGGTTCCCGGCTCCCCGTGGATACCGATGCCCACTTCCATCTCGTCCTCCGCCAGCTCAAAGCCCGGTTTCCCGGCTGCCGGCACGGTGCAGGGAGTGATGGCGGCGCCCATGGTCCGCACATTGTCAATCACCTTCTGGGCCACGGCCTGGACCTCATCCAGGGAACCGCCTGCCTCTGCCTTTGCCCCGGCGATCTTATGTACGAAAACCGTTCCGGCCACGCCTCTGCGTCCTACGGTATACAGGCTGTCCTTGACTGCCACGTCGTCATTGGTGACCACATGCTTCACCTGGATGCCTTCCATCTCCGCCATGTCCGCGGCCATCTCAAAGTTCATTACATCTCCGGTATAGTTCTTGACCACCATCAGTACCCCGGCGTCTGTGGCAATGGCACGGATGCCTTCCAGAATCTGGTCCGGGGTCGGGGAGGTGAACACGGCTCCTGCCACTGCCGCGTCCAGCATGCCCTTTCCTACGAATCCGCCGTGGGCCGGCTCATGGCCGGACCCGCCGCCGCTGATTAAGGCCACCTTGCCTTCCTTTTTGTCTGCCCGCACCACCACATTGCCGCAGTCCAGCTTTTTTAAGTAACCGGGATAAGCCTTTACCATCCCCTGAATCATCTGGTCCTCTACCAGGGCCACATCATTTATAAATTTCTTCATGGGAAATACCTCCTTGTCAGCACCTGTTTACTCCCCCAGGCAGTTCATATCGTTGAGGCCGCAGGTCTTGTCGTCTTCTTCCTCCACACAGTTCATATCATTGAGGCCGCAGGTCTTGTCATCCTGCTCTCCCAGACAGTTCATGTCATTGAGACCGCAGGTGGTATCTTCGTCGTCCCGCATGCCGTTCATATTGGTGATACCCAGCTCCTTCTTTTTTTCCATGCTGTATTCCTTTCTTCTGAAAACCGGCTCCGGATGCCTGATCCGGAGTCCGGCATCCGGCTGCTTTTCCGGAACGTCTCTGCATCAGGCCTTCAGTACCTGTTTTGTAGCCACCATGTCCACTCCGGTTCCGGCCACGTCCGGCACCACCACATCCCCGATGTGCACCGGCGCCTGTACGGTCACACCCTTTAAGGCCCGGACACAGTCAAAGATCCTGCCCTTGGGAATATCCTCCCGGGTCTTGACAGACACCATGTCCGCCTTGCCGCCTTCCACCTTTACCGTGGAGGTAACGATCCGTGTGGGATTGGTGACCTCCTTGCGGGCATACACGTCTCCCCGTTTGCAGGTGTGGCCGGTGACGCTTTTGACCTCACTGCCTTCCAGCTCCACCGTCAGAGGACACCCCATAGGACAGCCAATACAAATCAGTTCTCTCTTCTCCATGGTCTATGCCTCCTCGATCTTAATGGTAATGGTCTTAAGGTCCGGATACTGAAGAAGCTTTGCCTTTTCCAGCTTAATCTCCTCCATCTCGCCGGGAGCCACCACCGGACGCTTCCGGCTGATTACCAGTTCCTCATCAAAATATACCCCGATGGTGCATTTCTTATACACATTGCCTACCCGGAAACGGACAATCTGGGTGTCGTCCATCTTCTCCGGGTCAATGGTGCAGGGTACGGTGTAGCGGACTCCCTGAACCGGATTCAGAGTGACCACCTGGCCCCTGGTCTCCGTCTGGCCCTCCCGGATATAGCGGGCCGCGTTTCTGCCTGCCGCTGCCGCTTCCTCGGACACAAAGTCCACCAGATCATGGACATGGAGCACATTGCCGCAGGCAAACACGCCTTGGATGCTGGTCTCCATCCGCTCATTGACCCTGGGACCGGAGGTCACCGGATTCATATCCACCCCCATGCCGCCGGACAGCTCATTCTCGGGTATCAGTCCCACCGACAGAAGCAGGGTATCGCAGGGATACTCTTCCTCCGTGCCGGGAATGGGCCGGTTCTTTTCGTCCACCTGGGCCAGGGTAATGCCCTCCAGCCGCTCCTTGCCCCTTACCTCCACCACGGTGTGGCTCAGCTTTAAGGGGATTCCGTAGTCGTCCAGACACTGGACGATATTCCGTTTCAGACCGCCGGAATAAGGCATCAGCTCGGCAACCACCTTTACCTTTGCCCCCTCCAGGGTCATCCGTCTTGCCATGATCAGGCCGATATCCCCGGACCCCAGGATCACCACCTCGCGCCCTGGCATAAAGCCTTCCATATTCACCAGCCGCTGGGCCGTGCCTGCGGAATAGATGCCTGCCGGCCGGTAGCCCGGTATATTCAGCGCGCCTCTGGACCGTTCCCGGCAGCCCATGGCCAGGATCACGGCCCCGGCCTTTAGCTGGAACATGCCTTCCTCTCGGTTCATGGCCGTGACCACCTTGTCGGGCCGGATGTCCATGACCATGGTGTTCAGCTTATATTCAATACCCAGCTCCAGCACCTGGTCAATGAACCGTCCCGCGTACTCCGGTCCGGTCAGCTCTTCCTTAAAGGTGTGGAGACCGAATCCGTTGTGGATGCACTGGTTTAAAATGCCTCCAAGCTCTTTATCACGTTCCAGGACCAGAATGCTGTCAATGCCTTCCTTCCTGGCTGAAACAGCAGCAGCGAGACCCGCAGGACCGCCACCGATTATCACAATATCATATGACTTCATCTGCGTCCTCCTTTAGATCCGGTCCTTGTTGGTTCCCACTACCAGCCGGGAAGCTCCCCCGGATTTGGTAATATCAAACATGCTTACCTGGCACTCCCTGGCCAGAATCTCCATGGTCCTGGGAGAACAGAAACCGGCCTGGCAGCGTCCCATGCCTGCACGGGTCCTGCGTTTCACCCCGTCTAAGGATCTGGCCCCTAAAGGACGGTGGATGGCATCCAGAATCTCTCCCTCGGTCACCATCTCACAGCGGCAGATAATGTTGCCGTAGGCAGGATTCTCCTTAATGAGGGCATTGCGCTCTTCCAGGGTCAGGGTCTCCGGATTCAGGATGCCTTTGCGGGTTCCCACGAAATCCGGGTCAGGCTGCAAATCCATCTTCTCCCGCAGAATCTCTGCCACCATCTTTCCGATAGCTGGCGCGCTGGTAAGCCCCGGGGATTCGATGCCTGCACAGTCGATAAAACCTTCTGCTCCCTCCACTTCCCCGATCAGGAACTCGTGTCCGTCCTCGTGGGCCCTGAGTCCTGCAAAGGAGGTGATCACCTGGCGCATGGGCAGATTCTTCACATTCATGCCTGCCTTGCTGATCAGCTCATCCAGGCCTTCCCGGGTGGTGGCGGTGGAATCCTTGTCTTCGATGTCAATGGCCGTAGGCCCTACCAGCAGGTTGCCGTGGACCGTGGGGGATACCAGGACGCCTTTGCCGTATTTCCCCGGCAGCGCAAAGATGGTATGCTCCACATGCTTTCCTGCATTCTTGTCCAGAAGGCAATAGTCCCCTCTCCTTGGGGTAATGTGAATCTTCTTCTCACTGACCATATTGTGGAATTTGTCTGCATAGACACCGGCCGCATTGACCACATAGCGGGCCTGGTAAATACCGCCGGAGGTTTCCAGCTCCCAGCCGCCTTGGATCTTCCGGATATTCTCTACTTCCGTGTTGAACCGGAATTCCACTCCGTTGGTAAAGGCATTCTCCGCCATGGCGATATTCATGTTAAAGGGGCAGACGATGCCGGCTGTGGGTGCATAGAGCACACCTGCCACTTCCTCGGTAAGATTAGGCTCTAAGCGCCGGATCTCCTCCCGGTCCGTGATTACCTGCAAATCCCTGACACCGTTTTTGACACCCCGTTCATAGAGGGCATTGAGTCCCGGAAGGTCTTCTTCGTTTAAGCAGACCACCAGGGAACCGATGCGGCTGAAGGGGAAGTCCAGCTCCCTGGACAGTTCCTCCATCATCTCATTTCCCTGGACATTGAGCTTTGCCATCAGGGAGCCTTCCGCAGCATCATAGCCTGCGTGGACAATGGCACTGTTGGCTTTGGAGGTGCCGCAGCACACATCCTCCTCCTTTTCCAGTACACATGCATGAACCTGATACCGGGACAGCTCACGTGCCGAAGAGCTTCCT
>CAJTOV010000049.1 GCA_910577765.1 uncultured Lachnospiraceae bacterium | reverse complement strand
TCAGTATAGCAGAGAATCTGCTGCTTTGCACTACGTCATTTTTTGAGGCACTTACGGATTTGTAGTTGAAATTTCGCCAAAAAGAAATATCCAATGAATACAACTGTAGCCTTACGATTACGTAGTCTCCACAAATTTTGGGATTCCCAGAAAGGACAAGTGACCTCATGCATTTCCAGGTAACCACCACCATCCCCCTCTCCCAAGCCGCCAGACAAGACACATGCTTCCTAATTCCCGACAAATGGAACGACTGGTTTACTTACGAGACTATGTTCCGAGCAGTTTACTTTGATAAAAATGGAAGAAAGCGGGATATCGGAGGTGTCAAGATCGGACAGAAGAACCAGGAAGACCGACGTCCGGATATTCCATCTGATTTTGAGCGGCTGGATGGGCAGTATTTTTCTTTGGGGACAGATGTGACCTACTATGAGGAAGCGAGGCATCTGAAAAAGCGGGATGAATACTTCCGGGCGCTGAATGATATGGCATACAATCTGGATATTTTTTCAGAAGCAGTAAAGCATGATGTAACAACGGTTTCTCTTATGCGGGACATTACCGCAAGTACTATCCGGGGGCAGTTCCACCGGATCGCCCATGGTGGTGCCAGGTTGACGGATTACAACTTTACATATTTCCCGCCCCAGAAAAGCATTCATGGAGAACGGCTGGCAATGGATTTTAATGTGGAGATTGAGAAAATGCCTCCGACCAACATTCATGTTCTGATTGGGAAAAATGGTGCCGGAAAGACCACTGTTCTAAAGAAACTTTTGTATGCCATTGAAGAAATCGGCGACAGCGCTCATAAATACGGGCGGGTGGAAGGGGACACGGGAGCGTTTGCCAATATTGTCTACGTGTCCCTCAGCGCTTTTGATCAGCCAACGGATTTTTTGGACTATCATGGGGAACTGCCGATGCCCTACACTTTTGTGGGGCTGGTAGGTGATGATGTAATAAAGACCAGGAGCCAGCTTTCGGAAGAATTTTTGAACAGCCTTTACAAGATTACCCAGGGGACCAGAAAAAGACTGTGGGAAGAAACCATTGATATTCTGGAATCGGATAATACCTTTCTGGAGTTGCAGATCAAGAACAGGGTGTCCCCGGAACTGTCCATAGAGGAACAACGTGCAGATGCCAGTCCCCGGAGAGAAGGGGAAAGCAGACTCCAGTATCAAAAGCGAATTGAGAAAGAAGCTTATGGGAGAGAAATTCTTCCCTGGTTTGAGGCTTTAAGCTCCGGCCATAAAATCATTCTTCTGACGGTTGCCAGACTGGTAGAACTGGTGGAAGAGAAGACTCTGGTGCTGCTGGATGAGCCGGAGGAACATCTGCATCCGCCTCTGGTGTCGGCCTTGATCCGGGCTCTGTCCAATCTGCTGATCTATCGGAATGGCGTGGGAATCATTGCTACACATTCTCCGGTGATTGTCCAGGAGGTACCCAGAAAATGTGTATGGATTTTGCGCCGGTCCGGGAAACTGCTGGCCGCAGAGCGTCCGGATATTGAAACCTTTGGGGAAAATCTGGGAGAACTGACCAGGGTAATCTTTGGATATGAAGTTATAAATTCCGGATTTCACAAGATGCTCCGGGATATAGCAGAAAAGAAAGGGACCTATCAGAGCGCCCTGCGGGCCTTTCACAATGAACTGGGAGAGGAAGCGCGCGCGATTCTGAAGGCTTATATGTGGGAGAAAGAGCATAGGGAATAATGTTTAGGTCTGGTAACAGTTTAGGGGGAATCTGAACTGCTACCAGGCAGGCGAACTGCCCCGGCACATTCCCGGGAGGGGGATAGAATACTGTCTGGACCATGATTCTGATAGAGGATGATTATGATTAAGCTGGAAAAGCCGGATTTTGACCAAGGAGAAATTCTGGATGCGTGCATGTCCAACATGCGGACCAGGGAAGGGAAGCCCAGAGCCAGGATTGAGGCAAGCAGGGATGCCATTATAGCGGAAAGTGACCGGTATGACCGGCTGGCGGAGTCGGGGAAATTGACCAGGATAAAACGGCACAGCCTTGTGGATGGGGGCGCCACGAAAAAGGATATGGTGGAACTATATGATCGGAAATTCGCCCGCAGTGGACAAGGCGGAAGAATTTATTATGATAGGATTCGTCTGCTGGCACCTTATGACCGCTGCCCTTTTTGTGGGCAGCGGGATGTAAGTACACTGGATCATTATTTGGCCAAGACGGAATTTCCATCCTATTCTGTTACGCCATATAATCTAATCCCTTCCTGCTCTGACTGCAACAAGGAGAAACTTACAGAGATTTTCCGGTCCAGGGAGGACGAGACGATTCATCCTTATTATGATGATTTTACGGATGAGGTATGGATCAAGGCGAGAGTGGTGGAGGAGGAGCCGGTTACCTTTGAATTTTATGTGGGAAAGCCGAAGAAATGGGATCTGGAAAAGTACAGACGGGCAAAGCATCATTTTGAGGTATTTGGTCTCAATGATCTGTACAAGCCTCATGCATGTGAACGGTTCTGCGAAGTCCAGCCACGTCTGCGGGAGCTGGTGAAACAGCAGGGAATGGAGGCGGGGCAGGAGTATATCAGGGAATGTATAAAAGAGAAACGAAGTGTGCGGCTGAATACATGGGAGGCGGCGATGTATGATGCATTGCTGGAGAGCGAATGGTTCTGGGGGATATATCTGAAGGGTAAGTCACCCTGCAAAAACTCCCCCGATAGCCGCAAAACATAAGGAATTACACGCGGATCCTTCCGGCTTGTAACGGGTTTCCGGTGGATTTTGGGGACTGTTTTTAGTAGCCTCTGTTTCAATTTTTTTCTTTTGAAACTCGCGAACGGGAAGAAACTTTTATATCCCTCAAAGATACTCCACCGGAATCACCCGGTCACTACCTTTCAGTGTGACCAGCTTGTCATAGGTGCAGATTACCCCGCCGGGGCCCCGGCGGATTCCTTTTATCCCGTCCAGGACATCGAAGTGTTTCAGGTCGCTGGCCCTGGGGTCGGCGTGTTTCTTGATCTCAAGGGGATAAAGGGTATCGCCTTCCTGGATGAGAATATCAATTTCCCTCTGTTCCTTATCCCGGTAAAAATACAGCGGGGGGTCCAGGATTCCCTGGTTATAATAGCTTTTTATTATCTCGGATATCACGAAGCTTTCGAAAAATGCTCCGGCCATGGCACCGTTTTTCAGCACGTCAGGAGTATTCCATCTGGTCAGATATGCCGCAAGGCCGGTGTCAAGAAAGTACAGCTTGGGAGTCTTGACCGCGCGGCTGGTCAGGTTGCTGAAATATGGTTTCAGCAAACAGACGATGTTTGAGGCGACAAGAATGGATAACCAGCGGTCTGCCGTAGGCTGGCTGATTCCCACATCATTTGCCACCGAGCTTAGATTCAATAGCTGGCCACTGCGCGCCGCCATGACGGTCATGAATCTTGTGAATTTCACCTGGTCGCCTACCTGTGTCAGTTCACGTACATCCCGTTCAATATAGGTTCTTACATAGGCACCGTAGAACAGTTTCCAGTCAAAATCCGGATTGGCCTGGAGCTCCGGCATACTGCCCCGGTAGATATTTTCCCAGATTTCTGTGTAGGGAATAGTCGTAAGTGACTGGCCGCGGCGGGAGAAATATTCGTCTGTGGGAAGGAAGGGGCTGTCAAATGCACAGCCATATTTTTCTCTTATGGACAAGCCCAGGAGCGTCACAATCCCAAGACGTCCGGCCAGGGATTCACTGACATTCTTCATCATGCGAAACTGCTGGGAGCCGCATAGGAAGAACTGCCCTTTCTTCTTTTCTTTATCAATCTGCATTTTGATCTGGGGAAAAAGTCCCGGTGCCTTTTGAATCTCATCCACAAAGACTGGTGGCGGATTGTCCTTGAAAAAGGTATTGCTCATATTTACGGCACTGTCCAGCAGGATCGGATCGTCCATGGAAATATAATTGATCCCTTCTGTGACAAGCTGAAGCATAGTGGTCTTTCCCACCTGACGGGGGCCCGCCACCAATACGGCGCCGAACATTCTGGATAATGTTTCGACCGTCCGTTCTGCATGTCTATGAATATACATGGCCTCACTCCTGACTTTTTTATTATTATTTGTTAAATTAAGTAAATTTTTATAATAATATAAATAGACTAAATAAATATTTAATATTATTATAGTCGAAATTGGGAAATAAGCAAGCACATTTTATTCTTTATTCCAGAGCCTAATTTATGTTACAGTTCACGGGGTGGGGAAAACTGGACAGAAACAGACGTCAAGCTGGCTTGTAAGACTGTTTTTGTCCAGTTTTCCACATCGGGCGGATGCCCGATGCTTCTTGTCCGGCATAGCCGGACAAGAAGATGCCCTCCGTGAACAGTAACTAATTTATTACTTTTCATTTTCCTCGGTGTCTGATAGAATAAGGATATTGACAGGAAGGAAACAGAAGAGGAAATCCGGAAAGAAAGAGGGGAATGTACGATAATGGCGGAAAGAAATGTCCAGCCCGATTCCGGCATCCAAAAAGTATTATAGGAGGAACTATAACATGGCAAGCAGAATCGAATTTGTACAGTACATCACAGACCAGCTAACCGGTGCCGGAACCATCACTTACCGGAAAATGTTCGGTGAATACGGGATTTACTGCGACGGGAAAATATTCGGGGTGATCTGTGACGACCAGTTCTTTGTGAAGGTCACGGAGGCCGGGAAGCGGCTGGGGCCGGATCTGGAGACAGCGGCCCCCTATGAAGGCTCCAAACCCTATTTTCTCATTGAAAATGTAGATGACCGGGCCTACCTGACCAGACTGGTAGCCGAGACCTGCCAGGAGCTTCCGGCTCCTAAGCCCAGGAAACCGAAGCAGCCCAAGGCAGCCAAAGCCGGGAAAGGAAAAGAAAAAGCAGAACCGGCCCAGACACCGGAGCATCAGCCGGAAGCATCCATTTAGCCTTTCCGGACGGCATTTCCGGAAAGATGAAAGACAGCAAGGAGAATCCCCATGATACTAAGTGTCAGCAGACGGACCGACATTCCTGCCTACTACTCCCCCTGGTTTTTCAACCGGATCAGGGAAGGGTATCTGTATGTGCGGAATCCGTTTAACGCCCACCAGGTCAGCCGCATGGACCTGTCGCCCCAGGTGGTGGACTGTATGGTGTTCTGGACCAAGAATCCGGCGCCTATGCTGGAGCACCTGGGGGAGCTGGAAGCCTATCCCTATTATTTTCATTTTACCCTTACCGGATATGGGCGGGATGTGGAACCGGGGCTGCCGGATAAGCGGAAGGTACTGATTCCCCTGTTCCAGGAACTGTCCAGGAGGATCGGGAAGGAGCGGGTCATCTGGCGCTATGACCCGATTCTGGTAAATGAAGTCTACACGGCAGATTACCATCTCCGGGCATTTGCCCGGATTGCGGAAAGTCTGGGGGATTACACGGAGCGGGTGGTCATCAGCTTTCTGGATCTGTATGCAAAGACCCGGCGCAATATGAAGGGGATGGCGCTCCAGGAACTGACCCGGGAGCAGATGGGGCAGATGGCAGCAGGGCTGGCAGACATTGCTTTCAGAAACCGGCTGCGGATCGAGACCTGCGCGGAGGCGGTGGACCTGGGTGATGCAGGCCCTGTGGGGATTGCCCACGGAAGCTGTATTGACCAGGCCCTGGTGGAACGGCTGGTGGGCTGTCCCCTGGATGTGGGAAAGGACCGAAACCAGAGACCGGAATGCGGATGTGTGGAAAGCGTGGATGTGGGCACTTACAATACCTGCCCAGGCGGATGCAGGTACTGCTATGCCAGCTACAGCCGGGAGCGGGTCCGGGAGACCGCCGCCCTTTACGATGCCGCTTCGCCTCTGCTGTGCGGAGTCCTGGGCCCCCAGGACCGGGTGACGGAGCGGAAGGTCCGGTCCCTGAAGGGCGGCTGCGGGGTAAAATAGCGGCAGACATGTACCGGTATAACCGCCGCTATGCATGGGGTGTGAACTGGTTACAGTTCACACCCCAGCCAATCACTGCGCTGATCGGCTGGAAGGATGCATGTAATGGGCGGTCCGGGCTGCTGTAGGCCGGGTACCGGTTACCCGTAACCTGGATAAAATGGTTTCCCTATGCAAATCCCCATTCCTGTGCTATAATCATCCTATTATGAAGAACTATATTGTATTTGATTTGGAATGGAACCAGTGTCCCGGGGGAAAGGCGGATTCCATAGAGGAATTTCCGTTTGAGATCATTGAAATCGGGGCGGTGAAGCTGGACGAGGCATTTCACCAGGTGGATGAATTCCAGCGCCTGGTGCGGCCCCAGGTCTATAAGCAGATGCATTATGCCATTTCGGAGGTGACCCACATGAAGATGCGGGAGCTTCAGCAAAGCGGGGAGAAGTTCCCGGAGGCTGCGGCAGAGTTTCTGGAATGGTGCGGGCCGGAGGCGGTCTACTGTACCTGGGGGGCCATGGATTTGATGGAGCTTCAGCGGAACATGGATTTTTACAAGATTGGGAACCCGCTGCCCAGGCCCTTGTTCTACTACGATGTCCAGAAGCTGTACGGTCTCTTCTACAAGGAGGGGGCCAGGCTGTCCCTGGATGGGGTGGTAGGCGAGCTGGGGCTTCTGGAAGAGCGGCCTTTCCACCGGGCCCTGACCGACGCTTACTATACCGGCAGGATACTGGAGAAAATGAGCGGGATGATGGAGCCGGAGGATTTTCTGGTGTACCGGTCTGTGGACTATTACCGGCTTCCGGAGAACAAGAAGGAGGAAATCCGCCTGACCTTCCCGGATTACTCCAAGTATGTGTCCCGGGTGTTCCCCAGCCGGGAGGATGCCATGAAGGAGAAGGCCGTGACGGAGATGCGCTGCTACATCTGCGGCAGGGCCCTGCGGAAAAAGATCCGGTGGTTTACGCCCAACCAGAAAATCTACTATGCCCTGGCCATCTGTCCGGACCACGGGTACATGCGTGGGAAGATCCGCATGAAGCGGATGAGAGAGCCGGAGGTATTTGTGGTAAAGACCTTGAAGCTCACCGACGAGGAAGGGGCCCGGCAGGTATTTAAGCGGAAGGAAGACCTTCGGAAGAAACGGGCCAGCCGGAACCGGGCCAAGGCCAGGCAGGCGGCGCTGGAGGCCAGGGAGCAGAAGGAACGGGAAACGAAAAAGCGGAAAAAGTAAAGACAGAAACGGCTGGAAAGCCGACGGGCCAGATCAGAAACAGAGATGCCATAGGCCCGGAAATCAGAAAACCGGCTGGCAGAACACCGGACCACATGGTCAGATGTTCTGTCAGCCGGTTTTTCTATCTCAGCGGCCTGCCGTCCAGAAAGGACTTGTGGTGCTTGTGGCCGGAGAACCTGCGTCTGGGGGATTTTAAACCACCGGAACGCCGTTCATGGAGCATCATGTCAAATTCCTCTGTGGAGACACCCATATCCTGAAGGCGCTGCTGGCGCCGCTTGTAGCGGAGCGCCCGCTCAGCCTTTTCCCGCGCTGCAATGTAGTGTCTCAGTCCGGAAAAGACAACCACTGCCCCGGCTCCCAGAGCCAGAACACCCAGTCCCAGGAAAAGCCACGCATGACTGCTGATGAACCCGGCAATACCGCCGAAGATTCTTCCAAGGAATCCGCCGGAACCGGAATCTGTCCCGTTCCCGGAAGGCCCGGAACCAGAGCCGCCGCTTTCTCCCGGATCCCCGGCAAGCCCGGAACCCATACCGCCGCTTCCTCCCGGATCCCCGGAAGCCCCGGAACCGCTGCCGCAGCTTCCTCCCAGATCCCCGGAAGCCCCGGAACCGCTGCCGCCGCTTCTTCCCAGTCCCCCGGCATTTTCCTCTGGATTTTCGGAACCATCCCTGTCGGGAGCATGTTCCGGATCCTCGGTCTGGTCGTTGTGGGAGATCAGACCGGCCAGGGGGGAAGAGATGCCTTCTGCCATATTGGCAATCCGGGGAGCTTCCGTGGGCTCACTTTGTGTCTTCTCCGGCACCGGTTCCGGCTCCGGTGCTGCCATTGGCATGGGAAGCTGGGCCATGGCTGCCGGCTCCGCCTGGGGGCTGTTGCGCACCAGATAGGTGTAGCCCACCTGCCGCCCGCCGTATTCATAGGAAATCCGGGCAATGGCGTCGGAAGGCGCGTCCTCCGGCAGGTCATAGGAAATGGTGGAAACCGTGTCGGAAAAGTCCGCCCCTGCGGGAAGGGTAATCCGGCAGTCGCTCTGGACATGAAGCACGGACAAGTCCGTGGTAGGCAGTCCGGCGATGGACATGTCATTGGTAATGGAGGTGTAGGTGGTGTCATAATCCGCCACATCCAGGGACTGGAAATTGCGGAAGCCAAAGTCCAGCAGGGCCTTGGTGTCCACATAGTGGGTGGAGTGACCGTTAAGGACCACCGCGATCAGCCGGACCCCGTCCCGCTCCGCGCAGGTGACCAGGGTGTTGCCTGCCAGGGAGGTGTAGCCGGTCTTACCGCCCACAATTCCCGGATAATACTGGGGCATGTTCTTTTTCAGCATCCGGTGCCCGGGATAGATGCGGAAGCCTTCGGGATTCCGCTTAGTGGGAGGCAGGTCATAGTAAAGGGTGGAGTCGATCTCCGTAAATATCTCGTTCTGGAAGGCAGCCCGGGCGATCAGGGCCATGTCGTGGGCCGAAGTGTAGTGGTCCGGGTCATTGAGGCCGCTGGGATTGTTAAAATGGGAATCCGTGCACCCAAGGGACCTGGCCTTGTCATTCATCACGGCGGCAAAGGCCTCGATGGAGCCGGAGGCATACTCGGCCAGGGCATTGGCCACCTCATTGGCAGATTTCAGCATCATGGCGTAGAGACAGTCCCGCACGGTCAGGGTATCGCCTACATCCATTCCCGCGCTGGTACTGCCGGCCTCCACATTGAAGACTGCATTGTGGGAAAAGGTCACCGTATCATCCAGGTCAAAATTCTCTATGATCAGCAGGGCTGTCAGAATCTTGGTGATACTGGCAGGATAATAGCTGGTGTGCATATTTTTCCCATACAAAATAACACCGGAGTCGGCATCCATCACAATGCCGCCTTCAGCGGAAATGGAAACATTTTCCGGCCATGGCACGGGCTCGGCCAGGGCCTGGATGGGGGCCGGTCCGGCCATAAAGGCCAGACAGACCAGTATGGACAGCAGCCGTTTCCCCAGGGAAGGCCGGTGCTTTGCATGAACCGGTAAAATCCGTCTGTAGTGAAATGGTTTCATAGGCATATATGCTCCATGGATTCAGAGGCGGTCCGGCAGAACCGCCCGGGTCCGGGCCGTCCCTATGACCGTCTTTTTGTATTTGTTACAGTTATTTTAACTCGAAAAGATTCTTTCTATTAGTATAATCCATATTTGCACACAAGTAAAGAAGAAAATGTTACGAAGATATTACGGAAAAACGCCTCCAGTTACAAAGAAATTTTGTTACAGTTCACGAGGCGGGGAAAACTGGACGAAAACAGACGTCAAGCTGGCTTGTAAGACTGTTTTTGTCCAGTTTTCCACATCGGGCGGACGCCCGATGCTTCTTGTCCGGCATAGCCGGACAAGAAGATGTCCCCCCCGTGAATAGTAAGTATTTGTATATAGGAATTGCCTTTATAGGTCCTATTTTATCTTTTATAATATAAAAAGCGTCATGATTTCGAAAGGGGGATTCGGATGCTGACTAACGAAAGGAGTATAACGGGTACCTGATTGATCAGCTTAGACTGCTGAAACGGATAGAAAAAGTCACAAAGGACCCGGAAGCTTTGGATGTGATCGCCTTTGAGCGGGAGTTTATTGAGCAGAAGCTGTATCAGAATCCTTCACTGACGAAGGATGAAAAATAGTCATCAGTGCTGGGGATATTGAATCCATGTAAGGGTTAATATCCCCTTGTTTTTTGACGATATATAAATTAGATTTCTGCGTTTTAAACAATACAAGGAGGATGCTGCACATGCATTTCCCTGATTCATTTTTTGAGGATGAAGTCCGGTGTGGCTTCTATGTACCCGGGCTTATGAAGCGGGCCTGGGCGGCCCAGCTGGAGGCTCTGGCAGATATTGCCGCAGTCTGTGACCAGCACCAGATCCGGTGGTTCGCGGACCGGGGTACATTGCTGGGGGCCGTGCGCCATGGAGGCTATATTCCCTGGGACGATGACCTGGACATCTGTATGCTCCGGGATGATTATATCCGCTTTAACCAGATTGCGGCAGAGGCTCTTCCAAAGAGTTATTTCATCCCTCCGCCTGCCACAAAAAGGAGTCCGGACCGGCTCCACACCACCATCTGGAATGCCCGTGGAGTCTGTCTGGACCAGGAACACCTGGACCGGTATCACGGATTTCCCTTTGCAGTAGGCATTGATATCTTTGTCCTGGACTACATAGCACCGGACCCGGAGGAAGAGGAGCTGCGTACAGGTCTGGCCCAGCTGGTGCACAATGCAGCCATGACCATAGAGGATGACAACCAGAACACCCAGGAGAAACAGGAGCTGGTATCCATGATCGAAGAGCTGCTTTGTGTGGAGCTGGACCGGACAGCTTCCCTGAAGGAACAGCTGATTCCCCTTCTGGAGCATGTATTCTCCCTTTATACAGCCCAGGAGGCCACCGAGGTGGCCTACATGCCCAACTGGATTCTCGGCAATACCTGGAAGTTTCCTCTGGACTGCTACCGGGATACGGCCCTGCTTCCCTTTGAGACGGTCCAGATCCAGGTGCCAGTGCTCTATGACACCGCTGCACGGGTCCAGTTTGGCAACTATGAGATACCCTTCCGGGCAGGAGGCGGACACAACTATCCTTATTTCAGACCCCAGGAGGAGCTGCTGGCAAAGGCATTTGGAGACAGGCCCCTGCCGTTTCAGTACCGGTTCTCGGCAGCGGATTTGAGAAAGCCGCAAGTTCCGTCAAAAAAATGTGAATGAAACACCAGGTATACTGTGTACGATCAGAGTCTCCGCATACCTGATTTTGTGAAATTCCCAGAGTACATTACAACGCAAAGGAGGATGCACCACATGCAATTCCCCGATTCTTTTTTTGAAGATGAGGTCCGTTCCGGGTTCTATGTTCCGGCCCTGATGAAGCGGGCCTGGGCGGCCCAGCTGGAGGTACTGGCTGAGATTAGCCGGATCTGCGACAAATATCATATCCGCTGGTTTGCCGACCGTGGTTCCCTGCTGGGGGCTGTGCGTCATGGCGGGTACATTCCCTGGGACGATGACCTGGATATCTGCATGCTCCGGGACGACTATATTCTGTTTAATTCCGTGGCCGAAAAAGAGCTTCCGGAAGGGTATTTTATTCCCAGAATCCGCAAGCCTGAGTACCGGACCTTTACCACGGTGTGGAATAAGAACGTGGTCTGCCTGGACCAGGAGCATCTGGAGCGTTTTCACGGATTTCCCTATCCGGCAGGCGTGGATATCTTTGTGCTGGACCATCTTGCCCCGGACCCGGAGGATGAAGACTGCCGCAGCAGTCTTGCGGTGATTGTGGCCAATGCCGCCGTATCCATTGACGATGATAACCAGCATACGGAGGAATCCCAGGCTCTGATTGACGAGGTGGAGGATCTGCTCCAGGTGAAGATTGACCGGGCCGCGCCGGTCCAGGAGCAGCTGTTTGTACTGTTGGAGAACGTGTTTTCTTTGTATATCCATGAGACATCCACGGATGTGGCGTTTATGACGGACTGGATCATGTACCGCACCTGGAGATTCCCTGTGGATTGCTATGAGGATTCCGTAAGGCTTCCCTTTGAAGAAAATGAAATATCCGTGCCGGTCCGCTATGCCCAGGCCCTGAAGATCCAGTTTGGGGAGCATTACATGACTCCTTACCGTGCCGGAGGCGGCCATGATTATCCCTGCTATGAGCGGTATGAAGACCAGCTCCGTCTGCTTCTGGGGGAATATTATCCCCTGCTCCATTACCGTTTTTCTCTGGAGGAGCTGCAGGCAGATCCCAACAACAGGGAACCTGGAATGAAGAAGGTGGTCCGGGACTTTTTCCGTCTGGCAGGCAGTATCCATAAGGAGATTCTGGCTGCCGCGGAGGCCGGGGATGCCTTGTCCGGTATGGGGCTTCTGGAAGCCTGCCAGAATGCGGCCATCCAGGTAGGCACCATGATGGAACAGCGCAGGGGAGAAGGGCTGGCCACGGTCCGCCTTCTGGAGGAATACTGTGAGCAGATCTGGCAGATACACCAGCTGCTGGAGCAGGGGGAGCTTTCTGCTGCCGTAACCATGAGCCGGAGTCTGGATCTGATTCTGGCCCAGACAGAGACCCTTGCAGACCAGGAAGTTCTGTCCCGGAAGGAGGCCGTATTCTTTCCTGTCCGGGCTTCTGCCTGGAACAGCCTGGAACCCTTGTGGCGGAAAGTAAAGGAAGACCCGGACTGGGATGTGTATGTAGTCCCGGTGCCCTGGTATTACCGGAAGCTTGACGGAAGCCTTGGACAGCAGCACTATGAGGGAGACCGGTTTCCGGCAGATGTGGCTGTCACCGATTACCGGACCTATGACTTTGAAAACCGGCAGCCGGATATGATCTGCATCCACAGCCCGTATGATGAGTACAATCTTACCACCAGCGTGGACCCGCGGTTTTATGCCAGGAATGTAAGACAGTATACGGAGCGTCTCATCTATACCCCCTGGTTTACCCTGGATGAGTTTGACGGGGCAGACGGGCGGTCCGTGAAGAATATGAAGCATTACGTATCCATGCCCGGGGTGGTTCTGGCTCACCAGGTTCTGGTGCAGTCGGAAGGGATGCGGCAGATGTATGTGGAATATCTGACCCGGTTTGCCGGGGAGGATACCCGGGCCGTGTGGGAGGAACGGGTAAAGGCTTATCCAAGTTAGGAGGATAGAAACATGCAGTTTCCAGATTCTTTTTTTGAAGATGAGGTCCGGGACGGATTCTTTGTTCCGGGACTGATGAAGCGGGCCTGGGCGGCCCAGATGGAAATCCTGGCAGACGTGGATAAAGTCTGCAAAAAATATAATATCCGCTGGTTTGCCGACCGGGGTACCCTGCTGGGGGCGGTCCGGCATAAGGGCTATATTCCCTGGGACGATGACCTGGACATCTGTATGCTCCGGGACGACTATATCCGTTTTTTTGCGGTAGCGGAGAAGGAGCTTCCGTCCAACTACTATATACCCAAAGAGCGGGAAGCAGACCACAGGATGCTGACCACCATTTTCAACAGCAATACCATGCCCTCGGATAAGGAGCATCTGAAAAAATACCATGAATTTCCCTTATGCGCTGCTATAGACGTATTTGTTCTGGATTATGTGGCGCCGGACCCGGAGGATGAAGAGTTCCGGATCAAGCTGGCTGGGATCGCCATCACGGTAGCCCTGGCTATGGATGATGAAAACAGAAGCCCGGAGGAGATCGAGACCATGGTCCAGCAGGTGGAGGATCTGCTCCAGGTATCAATTAACCGGGAGGAGCCTTTGCAGGAGCAGATGTTTGTCCTGATTGAGCATCTCTTTTCCTTATATACTGCCCAGGAGGCCACAGAGGTGGCCTGCATGCCCAACTGGGTCGGGTTCCACGGCTGGAAATTCCCTCTGGAATGCTACCGGGAGGCAGTGCGGATTCCCTTTGAATGTACCGAAATAGCGGTTCCCCAGGGATATCTGGAGGCTGTCAGGATTCAGTTTGGGGAGAACTATATGCAGCCTTACCGTGCCGGAGGCGGCCATGCATATCCTTCCTACATGAAAGTGGAAGAGATGCTGACCGAATCCCCCAGCACCACGGCCAACCTGCTGTCCCAGTATTATTTTTCACCGGAGGATCTGGAGCGGCCGGTGTGGAAGGGCGGCGGCACACGGCCGGGAACCGTTGCCGGGAAGTTCGTCCAGGTTCTGGCCAATATCCACAGTCAGTTAGGACTGACGCTGAAAACCGGTGATTACGCCACAGCGGCCGGCCTGCTGGAAGCCGCTCAGGAAAGTGCCATTCAGATCGGTACCATGCTGGAACAGTTCCTGGGAGAAGGCTTTGTCACCGTAAAGCTTCTGGAAGAGTACTGTGAGCAGCTTTACCAGATCCATGGGGCCATAGCAGGAAGCCTGCCTGACAGTGGGGCAGAGGCCGGAGCTGCCTTCCGGACGGAGCTGGATGCGGAAGCGGCCGGGGAAGTTCTGGACCGGTACCTGGAAAGGATCGGAGACAGTGTCAGGAAGGATATCCGCAACAGGAAGGAAGTGGTATTTCTTCCCTTCCGGGCGTCGGCCTGGAAGAGCCTGGAGCCTGCCTGGAAAGCGGCGGTTGCCGATCCGGACTGTGACGTGTATGTGATCCCCATCCCGTATTATTATAAGACCATGACAGCAGAGTCGGTAACACTCCGCTACGAAGGCAGCGATTTCCCGGACTATGTCCCTGTTACCGAATTCAGCGCCTACAACTTTGAAGCACGTATGCCGGATGTGATCGTGATTCACAATCCCTACGACAACTGCAGCTTTGCCACCAGCGTACACCCTGCTTTTTATTCCAATAATTTGCAGAAATACACAGAAAAGCTGGTCTATATCCCCTACTTCCAGGTGGACGAAATCGCCCCTGACGATACCCGGTCCATCCACAACATGCGGTATTATGTCAGTGTACCAGGAGTGGTCCGTGCAGACCGGGTTCTGGTACAGTCGGAGCAGATGCGCCGCAGTTACATTGACTACCTGACCCAGTTTGCCGGGGAGAACACAAAACCGGTGTGGGAAGAAAAGATCCGGGTGTCCCCATTCCGGTAAAAGACATAGCAAGGAGGAAACCATGCAATTTCCTGATTCCTTTTTTGAAGATGAGGTCCGGGACGGCTTCTACGTGCCGGCCCTGATGAAGCGGGCCTGGGCAGCCCACCTGGAGGTCCTGGCCAGCGTGGCTGATTTCTGCCAGAAGCATCAGATCCGCTGGTTTGCGGACCGGGGCACCCTGCTGGGGGCGGTCCGCCACGGCGGTTTCATTCCCTGGGACGATGACCTGGATATCTGTATGTTCCGGGAGGATTACAACCGCTTTAATGAGCTGGCGGAAACAGAGCCGCCAAAGGGATGCTACATTCCCCGGAACCGGCCGGACCTTCACCGGCTTCATACACCGGTCTGGAACGGAAGCAATATCTGTCTGGACCAGGATCATCTGGACCGGTATCACGGGTTTCCGCTGGTGGCAGGGATCGATATCTTTGTGCTGGATTACCTGGCACCCTCCCAGGAGGATGAAACTGCCCGGAAAGCCCTGGCTAAGATGGTGTACCAGGCGGCAGTCACCGTGGACGAGGACAACCAGCATTCCAGGGAGATTCAGAATCTGGCGGCCCAGATTGAGACGCTTCTTCACACAACCTTTGACAGGACCCGTTCCCTGAAAGACCAGATGTACCGGCTTCTGGAAGACCTGCTGGCCTTGTATCCGGCAGAGGGAGCCAGGGAAGCGGCCTCCATGACCAACTGGATTCTGGACAATGCCTGGAAATTCCCTGTGGAATGCTTCCGGGATCTGGTTCTTCTGCCTTTTGAAAATATCCGGATACCGGTTCCGGTACGGTATGACCAGGTGCTCCGGCTCCAGTACGGAGATTACCGGAAGCCCTACCGGGCCGGAGGCGGCCACAGCTATCCCTTTTACCGGTTTGCCAGGAACCTTCTGGCAGAGTCCATCGGTGAGGAGAAGCTTCCCTTTACCTATCATTTTTCCAGGGAGGATTTGGGAAGAAGCAGGAACCGGAGCGGTCAGCATCCGGAAAAGCTTTTGCAGGAGTTTATTACGCTGTCAGAATCTGCGCTGGAGGATATTCCGGAATCTGTCGGGAGGGGACAGCCGGAGATGGCCTGCCAGGTTCTGGAAGCCTGCCAGAACGCGGCTATCCAGGTGGGCACCGTGCTGGAACAGCAGGCGTGGGAAGGAGGAGCCGCGGCAGTAGCACGGCTGGAGGAGTACTGTGAACTGGTCTATGGACTCCACGAAGAAATCCTGAATGTTCTGAACACAGACGGCTCCGGCGTCCCGGAGACAGCTTCCCATACGGGGGCAGAGCCGGGAGCACAGTCTCTGGCCGGTTCCTCCCAGGAACGGATCCTGGCAATGACAGAAACTATCCGCACCTGCATCCGGGATATTTCTGTGATCAGCAGCAAATACGGCTGGAATACAGCAGAACGGAGATAATAATGCGATTTTCAGATGCCTATTTTGAAGATGAAGTAAGAGACGGGTTCTATGTGCCGGCGGTTATGAAGCGTTCGTGGGCCGCACAGCTGGAAGTTCTGGAACAGATTGCCAAAGTCTGTGAGAGACACCAGATCCGCTGGTATGCAGACCGCGGAAGCCTTCTTGGGGCTGTCCGCCACGGCGGGTTTATTCCCTGGGATGATGACCTGGATATCTGCATGCTGCGGGATGATTACATCCGCTTCTGTGCAGCGGCCAGGCAGGAGCTGCCGCCGGAGTACCTGACCCTGCGTATCCCTGCCAATGACCAGTATTTCATTACCCGGATCTGCAACGGCAACCATATTGTCAATGTGTACAAGGATTATCTGGATACGTATCACGGATTTCCTTATACGGCCGGGGTGGATATCTTTATTCTGGATTACCTGTCCCCGGACCCGGAGGAAGAGGATTTCCGCAACACTTTGTGCCGGATTGTGTGGAATGTGATCACCTGTCTGGACCAGAATGATCTGGGGCCGGAGGAGACCGACTCCCTTCTGGCCCAGGTGGAGGAGCTGCTTCAGGTGCGGATTGACCGGAATGCTCCCTTGAAGAACCAGCTTCTGGAACTGCTGGACCAGCTTTTTGCCCTTCATACGGCCAGTGCCGGGGAGGCCGGGGAAGTCGCCTATATGCTGAACTGGATTCCATTTGGGACATGGAAGTTCTCACTGAGCTTTTACCAGGACCCGGTCTGGATTCCCTTTGAGGAAACAAGGATTGCTGTGCCCTCGGATTATGACGGGGCGCTCCGGGTCCAGTTTGGCGACCATTACCGGATTCCCTGCCGGGCCGGAGGCGGTCACGACTACCCCTACTACAGGCCTTTCCAGAAAGAGCTGGCAAAGGCCATGGGCATGGACTGTCTTCCCTTCCACTATGCGTGGAATTCCGGAGAGACCAGCCTTTTTAACACGGAATCCAGTGCCGATTCCCAGTGACCCAGCCGGTCTCTGCCATCCTCTGTCTCCAGGCCTTCATATATCTCATAGACCAGGTCACAGTACTCTTCCAGAAGTGCCACAGCGGGAATGCCTTCTCCGTAAGCCTGCTCCAGCATGGTTCCGGTGTGGATGGCATTTTCCTGGCAGATCTGCAGCAGGGCCCTGGCCTGGTCCGGCTCCCTGTTCTGAACCGCGTCATGGATTCTCCTGTGAATGCCGGGAGACAGGCGGATAAACTGCGCCAAATTGTCCTGGTCTGCCGCAGGCTCCGGGTCCGTCCTGTTTCCCGGCAGCGGAGCTGTCCGCTCTATATCCTCCGGCGAAAATTTATACTCAAAGGGCAGAGTCTCTTCCCCCAGAGCCTCTGCCATCTGCTGCATCTGGGGACGGTGACAGGGATAGTCATGTCCGCCGCCGGCCCGGTATGGGGTCATATAATGCTCTCCGAACTGGAGCCGGAGGGCATCCCGGTATAAAACAGGTACCGAGATCTGCATATGCTCAAAGGGAAGCTGTACGGCACGGCGGTAGCAGTCCAGAGGGAACTTCCATACATGGTCAAAGATCCAGTTGGGCATGTATGCAACTTCCTTTGCCTGGGAAGCAGGGAACCTGCCGAAAAGCTCTTCCAGCAGGGCAAAGAGCTGGTTGTTAAGGGAACGGCTCCGGTCAAGCTTTACACGGAGCAGGTTTTCCACCTGGGATACCAGGATCTCCGTCTGTTCCGTGTGCTGGTTCCCGTCATCCACCAGAGTTACAGCCTTGTATACCACCACGGCCAGCTGCTTGCGCAGCTTCTCGGCCTCCGGGTCCGGGGACAGATAATCCAGGGCAAAGATGTCGATACCGGCCACAAAGGGGAATCCGTGGTAGCGTTCCAGGAATCCCTTTTCCACACAGATGCTTTTCCCGTTGCAGACCCGGGTCAGAAGGCGGTAGCCCATGGTGGTGCTTTCCGGCACATAAAACCCCTGGGGCAGCTCCCGGCGGATGACAGCGTTAAAGCGGATATAGTCATCCCGGAGCATACAGATATCCAGGTCATCATCCCATGGGATGAAGCCGCCATGGCGCACGGCCCCCAGCAGGGTCCCCCGGTCGGCAAACCAGCGGATGCGGTGCTTTTTGCAGATCTGCGCCACCACATCCAGTACCTCCATCTGGGCCGCCCAGGAGCGCTTCATCAGGGCCGGCACATAGAAACCGTCTCTTATCTGGTCTTCAAAAAATGAATCAGGAAATTGCATGGATGTTCTCCTTGTTATTCTTGGAATGGGGACACCAGGATCTTCTCTTCCCACACAGGTTTTGTATCTTCCCCAGCAAACTGGGTCAGGTAGTCAATATAGGCGGTCCGCATCTTCTCCGACTGGACCAGGACTTTGTCTGCATGGACCACACCGGGAGCGGATACATAATATTTCATGTTGTAGATGGACCGCATATCATCAGGTTCAATGTCGTCCTGGACAAAGTAAGGGGTGTACACCAGCTTCTCCGTAAGCAGTTTCAGATTCTTTGAGTAGAAGAAGGGGTGGACGCTGGTGGTAAGGTTGCAGTCATCGTAAGGATTGTGGATAAAGATCACATCCGGGCGGCGGTGCTCAAAGTCGTAGCTGTTGTAATCCGTGATGGTGACGGAATCGGGAAATGCTTCCGCCTCATACTGCATATCCCGGAGGCTTCCGTCTATATTCCGGTAATACCAGGGTATGGGGATCACATACACATCCCAGTCCGGGTCTGCCATGGCGGCTTTCCAGGCAGGCTCCATGCTGTTCCATGCAGAAGCTTTAAAAGGAAGGAACAGGATTTCCTTCCGGGTGTTTTCAGACATAGTTTTTCCTCCTGTTATCAATGAATCTATAAGTTTAGCTGACTCTGCATACCTCCGGCGGTATACGAGTCTGGACGTCAGGGCTTTCTGGCTTTGGTTTTACCGTCCCGGTTCCCCTTCCGGCAGCCAGTACCTGGCCAGAAAATTGAACTGGCCCCTGGATACCTCTGCCAGATGGTTCTCCAGGGCCTGGTAGGAAGGATATTCATGTCCGCCTCCTGCCCGCCAGGGGGTTCTGTAATGGGGGCCGAACTGAATCTCCAGGGCTTTCCGGTAATCTGCCGGAACCGCCATCTCCATATGCTCAAAGGGCAGCAGGACAGAAGACCGGTAGACATCCAGAGGAAAGCCCCAGGTCCGGCCCCGGAGCCAGTTGGGCATAAAGGCTACCTGGGCCTGGGGAAGGGGCAGGGTGCCTTCCGGGGGCGTATACATGGAAAACAGGTTTTCCAGCAGAACATACAACTGCTCCTTCACCGGTGCCTTCCGGTCAAAGGTGACCTGGAACAGATCTTCCAGACCGGCCAGTATTTCCTGGCTCTGGGGGGTATTCTGGTTCCCCTCATGGATTTCTTTGGCAGCCGACCAGACGATCAGGGCAAGCTGAACCCGCAGGTCCTCATCCTCCGGATCAGGCGCCACATAATCCAGAACAAAGATGTCAAGTCCGGTGCGGAAGGGAAAGCCGTGGAACTTGCCCAGGTGGTTTTCTTCCAGACAGAAAGGCGCTCCGTACAGTACACTGGTCAGAAGCCGCTGGTCATCGCCGCGGTTTTTGGGGATAAAGTATCCTTCCGGCAGCTCCCGCTCTGCCACCGCCATAAACCGGTTAAAATCGTCCCGGAGCATGCAGATATCCAGATCATCGTCCCAGGGAATATACCCCTGGTGGCGCACGGCCCCCAGCAAAGTTCCCCGGTCGGCAAACCACCGGATTCCGTGACGCTTACAGATACCGGCCACATCTGCCAGAACCTCCATCTGGGCCGCCCAGGCCCGTTTCATCAGGGCCGGGACATAAAAGCCGTCCCGAACCTCATCCTCAAAAAAAGAATCCGGAAACCTCATAGTAAAATTCCTCCTAACCTGTGGATACCGCCCACAAAGGCCCTCCGCTGTCAAAATTGGGCTTCAGCTCAGACAGAAGCGCCTCCAGATCCCAGTCCTTTTTGCAGTTCTCGTAACGGTTGGGGTCTGCGATGGATACATAGCCATTGTCCTGCATCCGGGTGATCAGGACGAAATGTCCGTTCTCTGTCAGGGAGCCTTTGCCCATCAGGGCCACCAGTATATGGCCGGAATCAAGAAGGGCCTGGGCGTTCTCCGGGGAACGGTCCCCTACACTTTCCACCTGGAGGCCGTAAGCCGCCAGAGCCTGGGGAATCAGGCTGTGGTAGGAGCCGCTGTGGGTGGCAAAGTGGCCGTTGGCTGCCGCCCATTCTGCCATGTCCTGGGGGTTCACCGTGCCCCCCTCCAAAGAGAAGCTGCTGACCAGCATGGCTACTGCCGTAGGGCCGCAGCCATATTTCTTCATAGGGTCAGCACCTCCATAAAGGAAATCCCGCCAGCGGGCATCCCCCTGGCTGTAATATACCATGGGCCCCATGGCCGTATCCAGAATGGCGGAATAGACGATGCCTTCCCCGGTGATAAAGGCCTCCATGTCCAGGTCCGTCATCTGGCCAACTTCGTGGGGCGCATCAGGGTCCTCTGTCTCGTCGGAGCCAACCACCCGGGGACCGTCACCTCCGGCGGTTCCGGGGCCTGAGTCCGCTCCGGAGGCAGACTCAGGTTCCGGCATGGCTTCCCCGCCTCCTGGTCCGGTTTCGGCAGTATCTTCCGGCGGGGCTGTGCTGTCCGCTGCCACAGCCGGAGACTTCCTGGTATTGCTAAAATCCAGGGGATGAAAATAGAACACAAGGCTGGACACAAGGGTAGCCGCTGACAGGACGATTCCGGTACCCAGAATGGCCGTAGCCGGGAAGCGGTCCGCCGGTCCGCGTTTGGCATGTGGGGCAAACAAATGTCTCCCGGATGATGATCCGGGAGCAGCAGAATGAAAGTTTTTTCTTTTTTTCATGATAA
Organism: uncultured Lachnospiraceae bacterium; assembly: GCA_910577765.1. Taxonomy (GTDB): domain Bacteria; phylum Bacillota; class Clostridia; order Lachnospirales; family Lachnospiraceae; genus Brotaphodocola. The sequence continues at coordinate 2,131 of CAJTOV010000049.1, read as the reverse complement.
CTTACAGTTTGGACATCACAATCTGCGGAATGGACAGCAGGGAAGCCTGGGTGCACACGGCCCCGATCTTGTAAGCTTCCATGGGCATACCGTACACCACACAGCTTTCTTTATCCTGCCCGACCGTATAAGCCCCGTTCTTGCGCATACGGAGAAGGCCGGCAGCGCCGTCGGCTCCCATGCCGGTCAGCAGGACACCGATGGCCTTGTCACGGACCAGACTTGCCACAGAATCAAAGAGAGCATCCACCGAGGGTTTATGGCCGCTGACTTTTTCGCCAGGGAGACACTGGACTGCATAGCCTGCCCCCATACGGACCAGCCGCATCTGCAGGCCTCCGGGAGCCAGAAGGGCCAGGCCCGGCTGTACCTTATCCCCGTTTTTGGCTTCCCGGACCTCCATCTTGCAGAGACGGTTCAGCCGTTCCGCGTACATGCCGGTAAAGCCCGGGGGCATATGCTGGGTAATGACAATGCCGGGCATATGGGCAGGAAACTGGCGCATAACGTCCAGAATCGCCTCCGTACCGCCGGTGGAAGCACCGATGGCAATGATCTTCTCGTTAACGGAAGCAGAAGACCTGGGGACTGACAGAGGACGGACCGGTGCCGGCTGGGGTCTGGTATATGTGGCCGCCGGCGAAGCGGACAAAGAAGCAGAAGGCAGACGTACACGGGAATTGGACGCAATCACCAGCTTGGTCAGCAGGGTGGCGGTAAATGCTTCCTTCAGAATATGGTTGTCAACGTCCGGTTTCCGCACAAAATCCACGGCACCTACTGCCAGGGCATCAAAGACCTTCATATTCAAAGAGGACACCAGGATCACAGGAACCGGGTGGGTGGGAAGAAACTCCTTCAGGAAATCAAGCCCCGACATCCCCGGCATCTCAATATCCAGGGTGACTGTATCCGGCTTCAGAAGCGGTATTTTATTCCTGGCATCAAAGGCATTGACCGCGTATCCGATCACCTCAAAACGCGGGTCTGCATTGATACTCTGAATCAGGAAACTCCGAAAGACTGCGGAGTCATCAATTACCATAACTCTGATTTTTTTCTGCATAACAAACCTTCTTTCAAGTTGCTTTTCTCATACGGGAATCCCCTACCCCTTTTTCTGATAGATGGCAGGGGTAATATACTGATAAGGACAGCTTGCCTTGTTCAGTCCCTCCGAATGGCCGATAAACAGGTATCCGCCGGGAACCGTTACATTGTAAAAGCGGTTCACCAGGGCATCCTTGGTAGGCTGGTCGAAGTAGATCATTACGTTCCTGCAGAAGATCAGGTCAAAGGGACGGCGGAACTTGATAGGGTCCATCAGATTGAAGGTCCTGAAGATCACGTTCTGCCGGATGGCCGGAACCAGGGTGTAGGAGCCGGAATCGCCTTTGACAAAATACTTCTTCTGCCAGGCAGCCGGAAGGCGGGAAAGGGAATCCTCCTGGTATACCGGATTCTGGGCCGTGTTGAGAATCTGCTGGGAAATATCCGTGGCCAGGATTCTCGTATCCCAGGAACCGGCCTGGGAGCCGAAATATTCCTTCAGATACATGGAGATGGTGTAGGCCTCCTCACCGGAGGAACAGCCTGCACTCCAGATGGAAAGCACTTTATCCTGGGCGTGCTTTTTGGCAAAAGCCGGCAGCACCGTATTCCAGAGAAATTCGAAATGCTCCTCCTCCCGGAGAAAATAAGTATAGTTGGTGGTCAGCTTGTTGAGCATGGATGTGACCATGTCTTTGTCCTTGCCGGAGATGATGGCATCCACGTACTGGGAGAAGCTGCTGTAGCCATTGGCCCTCAGGGTATTGGAGAGACGGCTGACGATCAGCTGTTTCTTCTGGCTGAGATCAATTCCGTAATGGGTCTTAATATGGGAAGACAGCCGCTGAAAATCAGCATCTGTTAAATTCATCGTTACCATAGAAATATACACTCCTATACAGATGGCAGCCAGAGCCGGCAGGCAATGGAGCCCGGAATCCGCCATCCGCTGGCAGACCCGGACCGGACGGGATATTCAGTCATCTGCCGCTGTCTCTGGCCCCGGAATCATAAGTTACAGTTCATGGGGCGGGGAAAACTGGACGAAAACAGACGTCAAGCTGGCTTGTAAGACTGTTTT
>CAJTOV010000048.1 GCA_910577765.1 uncultured Lachnospiraceae bacterium | reverse complement strand
TAAAAAGTACCGGGTCCGGATTGCCCTGGAGAACCATGAATATGAGACCTCCGGGGAGCTGGTCCGGGTGATGGATGAGATCCGGTCTCCGTGGATTGGCCTTCATTATGATTTCGGCAATGCCATGATGGTGTGGGAGGAGCCGGCCAGGGCAGCGGAGAACATGGGTCCCTACACCATTACCACCCATTTTAAAGACCATATTGTGATCCCCTGTCCGGAGGACAAATACGGACATGTGGTATGCGGGGTTCCGGCAGGCAGGGGAAATATTGATCTGAAAGAATGTCTTGGCATTCTGCTGGATAAGTCCGGGATCGGGCGGCTCAATGTGGAAATGTGCTATCCTTACTGCGCCCAGTTTAAGCGCTCCGTGGGAACCGGGGGAGTCAGTACCCTGGGAGAGGGATGTTTCCGGGTGGAGAAGCCGCTGTATGAGGAGCAGGTGATGAAGCCGCGGCAGTATTATTATCCCCAGGAGGTATCCGGGGAGCTTCTGGAGGAACTTCTGGTAAAGCAGAAGGAGGGGGCAAAGGAAAGTGTGGATTATGCCAGAAGGCTGCTGCGGGAGCTGGGATACTGACAGGTCCCCGGTTTCCGGAAGGGTTCCTGACCGGGAGCCGGGATGCCGGGAGCATCCGGAAAGGAGACAGAGATGGATTGGCTTTTGCAGGTGCTGACGGTATTTGACCGGTGGCTGTGGGGAAACTGGCTGCTGTTTGTGCTTCTGGGCGTGGGCGTGTGGTATACGGTTATCAGCGGCGGTGTCCAGATCCGCTATTTCCGGCAGATTCTGAAAAAGACGCTGTGGGAACCGGTCCGGCAGAATGGCCGGGGACAGGCAGCGGAAGGCACCATTTCCTCCTTCCAGGCTCTCTGTACGGCAGTGGCTTCCTGCGTGGGCAGCGGAAACATTGTGGGGGTATCCACGGCAGTGGTGGCCGGAGGCATGGGGGCGCTTTTCTGGATGTGGGTGGCGGCGTTTCTGGGTATGGCCACCAAGTACGGGGAGATTGTCCTGGGAATGCTGTACCGGGAGAAAGACGAGACCGGTGCCTGGACAGGCGGTCCCATGTACTATATTGAAAAGGGGCTTCATGCACCCTGGCTGGCAGCGCTGTGTGCCGGGTTCATGGTGGTACAGATTATCGGAGGGAATCTGATCCAGTCCAATACGGTCAGCGGGCTGGTAAAGGAGTGTTTCCGGATTCCCTTTTGGGTTACCGGCGGGGTGCTGGTGGCAGTGATTTTCCTGGTAAGCACCGGCGGTCTTAAGGGGCTGGCCCAGGTATCACAGCGGCTGGTGCCGGCCATGGCGGTTCTGTATGCGGCCGGGGGAGTGCTGATTCTTCTGGCCAATATCACCCGGATTCCCGGGGTGATCCGGGATATTTTTGCCGGAGCCTTTGGACTTAGGGCTGCGGCAGGAGGGGCCCTGGGCAGTATGATGGCAGCCATGGAAAAGGGAATTGCCAGGGGGCTTTATTCCAATGAAGCCGGGGAAGGGTCTGCGCCGGTGATCCATTCCGCAGCCCAGGCAAACCATCCGGCAGAGCAGGGAATCATGGGGGTGGCTGAGGTGTTTGTGGATACCTTTCTTTTGTGTACCATTACCGGGCTGGTCCTGGGGGTCACCGGCGCGGCAGATTCCGGCGGGGCAGGGTATCTGCTGGTGGCGGAAGCATTTGCCAGTGTGTGGAAGCCCATGGGGTATGTGGTTTCCCTGAGCCTGATTCTGTTCTGCGTGACAACCCTTATGAGCCAGTGGTACTTTGGATATGTGGGACTGAACTATCTGTGGGGAGGAAATGCGGCAGGGAAGTTCCGGTATATATTCCCGGTTTTCTGTATGGCGGGGGCCCTGCTGGAGATGGAGCTGGTGTGGACCATTCAGGATATTGCCCTGGGTCTGCTGACCATCCCCAATCTGTGTGCCCTGGCGGCTCTGTGGCCGGAGGTGGGGCAGGCTACAAAGGAGTATTTCGGGGAAGAACAGAAGTGATTGCCGCGAGGGTCAAATACCCCGCAGCCAGCTGCGTTGCAAGTTTAATGCCGCGTCAGCCTGCTGCGGGGTATTTGACTTTGCCCCGGTTGTCTTTGCATATCCCTGAAAAATGTGGTATTCTGTAGAAACAGCAAAAAATTTAAAAAACCACCATAAATTTTCCATTGCTCATCCGTATCATAGATACAAGGCTGAGCACAGAGAGGATACTTGCAATGAATGACCGGCAGTTTGAAGAGTGTATGGGCCGGATATGCAGAAACGACAGGGAGGGGCTGCGGGCTGTCTATGAGGAGTACTGCCCCCTGGTCTATTCCGTCGTATACGAGATCCTGCACAACCGGGAGGATGCGGAGGATGTAGCTTCCGAATTCTTCATCCGGCTGTGGGATATCGCAGATACATACCGGCCCGGCAACGGCCACCGGGCATGGCTGATCACCATTGCCCACAATCTGGCCATTGACTATGTAAGAAAGCACAGACGGGAGGACCTTTCCGCAGAGATTCCGGATCATCTGCAAAAAGGAGAAAGCTTCCCCGAGGACCAGCTCTGCCAGAAGCTCAGTCTTGAACAGGCGCTGAAGACGCTGAAGGAGGAGGAAAGGCAGATTGTCAATCTGAAAATCATGGGAGAACTGACGTTCCGGGAGATCGCATCACTGCTTCGGAAGCCCCAGGGCACCGTGGCATGGTGTTACCGGACGGCAATCCGGAAACTGAGAGAGGTGCAGCTATGATGGATGAAAAGCAGCTTGAGCAGGAATACAGAAGCATAAAGCAGCAGGCGGCGCCGGATCTGTGGGACCGGATTGAACGGAACCTGAAGGAGCACCCGGAGCGGGAGAAGGCCGGGACCGGGCAGAGGGAAATGGTTCGGAAAAAGACGGTATCCGGAAAAGGAAGCTTCCGGCCTGCTTACGGCATGGCGGCAGCGGCAGCAGCCATTCTGGTGCTGGTTACGGCGGCTCCGGTTATGCGGCAGCGGCTGGCAGAAGAGCCGGAGGCAGCAGGAGCCGGAATGGCGGCCGGAGACAGTGGGGACTGGCCCGGGGCAGCCCCGGAAGAGACGGCGGCAGTGACAGGCAATGAGACAGCAGGCGGCGGGGATATAGCAGAAACCGGGCAGGAGAACGGGACAGCCGTGCCCCAGGCCCTGGCGGAGGCAGTCCCGGAACATGTCCGGAAGGAAGGAGCCGGGGACAAAGGCCCTGGGCCAGGCAGCAGCCGTACCGGTGCCGGCTCCAGACAGGGGATGCTGCTGTCACACGGTCCTTTGCAGGTGCCGGCGGATGCCGTGACCGTGGCGGAGGATTCCCGGTATTTTTCCGAAGGGATTCTGGCGGATACCAGCCTTCTGTGCGGGGCCAGGGTGGTCTCGGCAGAGCTTTGCCAGGCAGAAGGGGATGGGTCCGGCCAGGTGTCCCGGGTGGTCTACCAGGTGGCAGTGGATGAGATCTGGTATGCGGAAGATTACGTAAGCCCCATGGACCGGATCATTGTGGAAAGTCCCATTATACGGACCCAGGGGGATACTGCTTTCGTGCTGTACCAGATGGCTGTGGGGGAGACCTACCTGCTGCCGCTGGCCGGGACAGAGAAGGAAGGGCACTATGAGCTGTTATACCCCTTTGCCCCCCAGATTCAGATGGTTCAGGAGCAGGGCTACCTGTTCCACTCCGGTTATGGAAGCCTGGTCAATGAGGACACCTCCGTGGCAGTAAAAGCCCAGGAGGGGGCCAACGACTTCTATTATGACCGGATGCTTATGAGAGAAGACGACGATTTCCTTTCCGACCTGATTGCACTGATTGAGAGGGAGAAGCAGTAGAGCGTGTTTGAAAATTCATTTCCGGCATCTGCACGCTCTAGCAGGGAGGATATTATGAAAAAAACAGCATATTTCAAAAGACTGGGAACCTGTATGATGGCAGCGGCACTGGTGCTGGGCGGATGCGCGGCGCCCTCGGGCCGGCAGACAGAGGGGACTGCCGGGGCAGCCACCACGGCAGAAGCATGGGTGACGGCAGCGGCGGCAGAGACGACGGCAGCAGCAGCCTGGGCGGCACCGGCAGAAGAGACGGCGGCAGCGGCAGCGGCACCAGGGATGACGGCACCGGCAGCAGGGGCACCGGCACCAGGGATGGCAGCCCCCATGGCAGAAGCGGCGGCAGAGAAGGAGTACCAGGCCGAAGACGGTGCTTTCGGCAGGACGGATACAGCAGGAAGCCGGGCCAATGGAGGCAGCATGGCCAGGAAGTACCAGGATGTGTACCGCCCGGAACCTTCCTCCGGGGAGGAATACCGTTATATTTCCGAGAACGGATACAAGAATGTAATGGAAGAACCCTTGTCCACCTTTTCCGTGGATGTGGACACGGCGGCTTACAGCAATGTGCGGCGGATGCTCCGGTCCGGGATTCCTGCCAGCGCCGTGCCGGCAGATGCGGTGCGGATCGAGGAAATGATCAACTATTTTGACTATGATTACCCGGAGCCCGAGGGGAAAGACCCCTTCTCCGTTACCACGGAATACGGGGAATGTCCCTGGAATCCGGAAAGCCGTCTTCTGATGATCGGCTTAAAAGCCAGGGAAATCGACTTTTCCCGCCGTCCGGCCGCCAACTTTGTGTTCCTGCTGGATGTGTCCGGCTCCATGTACTCGGACGACAAGCTTCCTCTGGTCCAGAAGTCCTTTGCCATGCTGGCGGAGAACTTAAACAAATCGGACCGGGTGTCCATTGTCACCTATGCAGGCTATGAGTCCGTGGTTCTGGACGGAGTTCCCGGCAACAGAACCGGCACAATCGTGGATGCTTTGGACAGCCTGGAGGCATCCGGTTCCACAGCCGGGGAAGCGGGAATCCGCAGGGCCTATGACCTGGCACGGAAGCATTTTATACCCGGAGGCATCAACCGGGTGATCCTGGCCACGGACGGAGACTTAAATGTGGGCATCAGCAGTGAGGGAGAGCTGGTACGGCTGATCAAAGAGCAGAAGAAAAGCGGGGTCCATCTGTCTGTGCTGGGGGTGGGAACCGGGAATCTTAAGGACAACAAAATGGAAGCCCTGGCAGACAGCGGGGACGGAAATTACAGCTATATCGACAGTATTTTTGAGGCCAAAAAGGTGCTGGTTGACGAGATGGGAGGCACTTTGGTGACCGTGGCCAAGGACGTGAAGATCCAGGTGGAATTCAATCCGGCCCAGGTCAGCGGATACCGGCTGGTAGGCTATGAGAACCGGCTGTTAAACAAGGAGGATTTCCACAACGACAAGGTGGATGCCGGGGAGATCGGTTCCGGCCATACGGTGACAGCGCTGTATGAGATCCTGCCGGCAGAGGGCGGGAGCCGGCCGGTGGAGCTAAAATACCAGAATCCGGGGACTCCCAGAGCCAGCTCGGAGCTTCTGACCGTAAGCCTGCGGTACAAGGCACCCAACGGGGATACCAGCAGACTGCTGGCTTACCCGGTGGAATCAGACAGCTTCCGGGCGGAGCTGTCCGGGAACCTGCGGTTTGCCGCGGCAGTGGCAGAGTTCGGCATGGTGCTCAGGGGCAGCGAAAACCGGGGCAGCGCCACCATGGATTCGGTGATGGAGCTGGCCGAATCCTGCGTCCGCGCAGACTCGGATGATTACCGGAAGGAATTTCTGGAGCTGGTGGAACTGTGCCGGGACTGAGGGACACAAGTGCCGGGACTGAGGCCCGCAGGTGCCGGAACTGGAGGACACAGGTGCCGGGACTAAGGGACACAGGTGCCGGAACTGGGGCCGCAGGTACCGGCACCGGGGTGCGGCATCTGCACAGAGTCAGGGCTGTGGCACCGCAAGAAAGATAGGTGTTTGTCATTTTGACGGTTAGGAGTTATATTCGTGATGGGCGGGAGGGAACAGCCCCCTGTCCAAAACCAAAAGGAATGGCAAAGGAGCAACGGCAGGCGCCTTCTTCCGGAGGAGAGTCTGCCATGTGACCAACATGGCTGTACGGGAAATCAAGAATATATATCTGAGAAAGCTTACGGAGTATGCCCTGATCACGGGAAGTATCCTGATTATGGTGGTGGGAATCTATTTCTTCAAGTTCCCCAACAATTTTTCCTTTGGAGGCGTCACCGGTTTTTCTCCGGTGGTGAGCCGGCTGACCGGATGGTCGGCCAGCAACTTTACCTCGGTAGTCAACACCGGACTTCTGGTGCTGGGTTTTCTGTTTCTGGGAACGGATGTGGGGGTCAAGACGGTCTATGCCACCCTGGTCATGACCCTGGGACTGACGGCGCTGGAATACTGGTGCCCCTTAAGCGGTCCCCTGACCGGAGAGCCTCTGCTGGAGCTGGTCTTCGCCATCTTCTGCCCGGGCTTTGGCTCGGCGGTGCTGTTCAACATCGGCGCCTCCAGCGGCGGCACGGATATCATTGCCATGATTCTGAAAAAGCATACCAGCATGAATATCGGGACCGCGCTGCTGCTGGTGGATGTTGCTTCCGTGGCCATGGCATTTTTCGTGTTCGGGCCTACTACGGGACTGTTCTCCGTGCTGGGTCTCATTGCCAAGTCCCTGGTGATTGACAATGTGATTGAGAGTATCAACATGTGCAAGTGCTTCAACATCGTGTGTGATGATCCCCAGCCCATCTGTGATTTCATCATCTATGAGCTCAATCATTCTGCCACTGTGTACAAGGCAGAGGGAGCCTTCACCCATCACAGCAAGTATGTGGTCATGACCACCATGAAGCGGTCCCAGGCCCTGCGGCTCCGGAACTTTATCCATAGGACGCAGCCGTCGGCATTTATCATGATCTCCAATTCCAGTGAGATTATCGGGAAAGGATTTCTCACCATATAGGAACAGCGTAAAACAGCCATCCTTCAGAGGGTATGAGCCTCTGGCGGATGGCTGTTCTGCTGCCTTTACCCGATCATGTTGGGGATAAACAGGCAGATACCGGGAATGTAGGCTACGCACAGCATCAGAATGACGAAAAGCAGGATAAAGGGCCACATTTCTTTTAAAAGATCCACAAACCGGATCTTGGCCACTGCCGTGGCAATGTACAGGGTCACGCCTACCGGCGGGGTGATGCCGCCCAGGATGAAGGTCAGCACCATGACCATGCCGAAGTGGATGCCGTTGATGCCGCAGGCTTCCGCAATAGGGTAGAAGATAGGAACCATGATAATGGCAGCCGAGGTGGTGTCCATAAACATGCCGATGACACACATGGCAATGATCATCAGAAGCATCAGTACATTGGCGTCTGTGGAGACGCCGGTAATCAGCCGGGACACCTGCTCCGGGAACTTCTCAATGGCCAGACAGTAGCTGAAGGCCGTGGCGCCGGATACGATCAGCATGGTCATGCCGGAGGTCTTGGCAGCGCTGATGATGGTTTTGATGGCTCCTTTGAAGGTGAACTCATGGTATACGAACACGCCGATCAGAAGGCCGTAGAGACCTGCAATGGCACCGGCCTCGGTGGCGGTAAACACACCGCTTAAGATGCCGCCGATGATGATGCCGGGCATGATCAGGGCAGGAAGAGCATTGAAAAATGCTTTCAGCATCCGTTTGCAGTCAAAGGCTGCCTTGACATTGCCGTCGTACTTGGCCGGGTTCTTCCGGGCCATGTAGTAGGCATAGCACATCTGGCTGATACCGACCAGAAGGCCGGGAATCACCCCTGCCATAAACAGCTTTCCCACGGAAATGCCGGTGATGGAGGAATATAATACCATCAGAATGGAAGGCGGGATAATGGAGCCGATGGTGGCCGACGCGGCGGTGACTGCCGTGGCGTAGCAGCGGTCAAAGCCAGCCTCGTCCATGGAGCCGATCAGCATGCCGCCGATGGAGGCCACGTCTGCGGAGGTGGAGCCGGACACTCCGGCAAACAGCATGGAAGCCAGAATATTTACGTGGGCCAGTCCGCCGTGGATAAAGCCCACCAGCTCATTGGCAAAGCCTACGATCCGTTTGGTGACACCGCAGGCATTCATGATTTCCCCTGCAAAGATAAACAGCGGGATCGCCATCAGGGTAAAGGAGTCGCCGCCGGCGAAGATCCGCTGGGTGACGATGATTAAGTCCTTGCCGTTGACAAACAGGTAGATCACTGCGGCAATGCCCACGTCAAAGGCAACCGGTACCCCAAGCACCAGAAGGACGAAAAAGATTCCAAGTATGGTCCACATATTACATGCCACCTCCCTTTTCTTCTGCGGATGCGGTATCCCCGGAGCTGTAGCCCATGAGAAGCAGAAGCTCTTCCACGAAGATTCCGATACTTCCGATGACCATGACCATATAGACCACGGACATGGGGATGCCCATGGTGCTGGAACGGTTGGCCCAGTTGCCCATGACCATGCGCCCGGATTCGTAGCAGAACAGGGCCATGTAGGCCAGAACCAGGACTCTGGTGAACTTTTTCACCAGGCTGCCCACTGCCTTGGGCAGCATCTCCACCACAATGTCCAGACCGATGTGCCCGTCCTCCCGCATAACAAAGATGGAACCGAAATACACGATGGCGGCAAAGGAGTAGCGGCCCAGCTCCACGGCAAAGATAATGGGCCTGTTGAATACGTACCGCATGATCACGTTGAGGGTGGTGACTCCGAACATGGTGAGAAACAAGATGATAATGGCAGCATAAAGAATCTTATCGGTTATTTTCCGAATGTCTTTCAACATAAAGATCCCCCTAAATAAATGTAAGTGTCCCCAGGAGTCCGGCGGCAGAAGCCGGCCGTACCGGCCGGTTTTTGCCGCACAGAGCTGCTGCGGAGATAGGCGGGGAGCCAGGCTCCCCGCTAGTTTCGGTTATTTGCCAAGCAGGGACAGAATCTCTTTGCCGGCATCAGACTGGGTGCAGGTGTATTCTTCATACTTGATGGCATTTTTCATGCTGTCCACATCGGTCTCCACCACGGTCAGACCGGCTTTCTCCAGGGAGGCAAAGTTGGCGTCGCTGTTCTCGGCAGTCATGTTCTTGCCGAACTGGCAGGCCTCTGCGGCTGCCTCTTCCAGAATCTTCTGCTGCTCCGGGGTCAGCTTGTCATAGACCTGGTTGGAAATGGAGATGGTGGTGGGGGCAATCAGGTGGTTGGTCACATTGACATATTTGCACACTTCCTGCATGGAGGCGGACATAATGGATTCCGGAATATTCTCCACGGCAGACACCACGCCGGTATCCAGGGCCGTGTAGGTCTCGCCCCAGGCTACAGCCGTGGGAGCTGCGCCAAGCTGGGAGAAGGTGGTCTTGTAGGTGGTGGAATCGGGAATCCGGATGATCAGGCCGGCCATGTCATCCACGGTTTTGATCTCCCGGTCCACGGTGAAGATCTGGCGGAAGGCCAGCACATAGTAGTCCAGGGGACGGACGTTGGTCTTCTCCAGAATCATGGTCTTGATCCTGTCTCCGGCTTCGCTGTTAAGCTTCTCGTAACAGTCGTCGTAGCTGTCATACATATAGGGAAGGCAGAGGATTCCGGCTTCGTCCACATAGTTGGCGTAGAACTCGGCAGCAATGACAGCCATGTCCAGGGTCCCGTTGGTCAGGGCCTGAAGGTTCTCGGTCTCCGTGCCCAGGGTGGCGGAAGCGTAGACGTCCACAGCCATGGTGCCGCCGGATTTCTCATTGACCAGCTGGGCAAACTTCTGGGCTGTGGTATGGATGGAGTGGCTTTCTGCCATCTGGTGGCTTAAGGTCAGGGTGATCTCCGCTTCTGCGGAAGAACCGGTGTCAGCACCGGAATCCCCGGCCTTGCTTTCGGACTGCTGGGCAGCCGTGGTAGCCTTGGGAGCTTCGGTGGCAGCGCCGCAGCCTGCCAGCAGGGTGGCTGTAAGAAGCATGCCGACTGCTTTGGTAAATGTTTTTTTCATCGTGTTTACCTCCGTTAATATGGTAGTTTTGGTTGCCGGCCTGCTGCCGGATGGAATCCTGTGCAAAGGTATGCAGCATCTGCCGGCTAAGTACTTTCATTATCGTTCAAAATACAAGAAAAGTCAATACAAACCGATACAAGTAATACAAGTTTGTATGGGATTAACATATTTTGGGATAAAACATGTCTATAATGCATAAAAACCGTAAAATAAAATGATAAAAAATAGACAAAAAACAAAGAAAATAAAAAATTCTATTGCTTTTCCCGGAAACATAAGGTATGATCTACTTGTATCTTGTAATATACAAATCCTGTGCAAATAATATAAGTAGTTCACATGCAAATCATCAAAAAACCAGGAGGTAACCCTATGAAGGCTTGTATGATCACAGAACCTTTCCATTATGAAATAAGAGAAGTTCCGGTTCCGGAACCGGGGGATCAGGAAGTCCAGATTAAAATGATGGCAGCCGGTGTCTGCGGCAGCGATATGCACATCTTTAAAGGAGAGAATCCCTGCTCCAGCTATCCGCTGATTCCCGGCCATGAGAATGTGGGAATTGTCACCAAGGTGGGAAAAGACTGCCGGAGACTCCAGCCAGGAGACCATGTGGTCATTGACTATGTGATGAAGTGCGGAACCTGTTACCAGTGCACCCACGGCCGGGGCAATGTCTGCGAGCAGGTGCTGGTGCGGGGCAGCGGCACAGACGGCGGCTGGAGAGAGTATTTCTGTGTGGAGGAAAAGGACGCTTACAAGATCAGTGATGAGATTCCATGGAAGGATGCGGCCCTGATCGAGCCCCTGACCATTGGGGAGCATTCCACCAGCCGGGGAAGAGTGGTTCCTGGGGATGTGGTGTTCATTCTGGGGACCGGCACCATCGGCACCATTGTGGCCCAGGCCTGCAAGATCAAGGGGGCGGCCAAGGTGATCTGCTGCGACATCAATGACGAGAGTCTGGAGCGCAGCAGGCAGTTCGGAGCCGACTATACCATCAACAGCAGAACCGAGGATGTGGCTGCCCGGGTGGCAGAGATTACGGAAGGACACGGGTGCACGGTGGCATTTGACAGTGCCTGCTTCCCGGGAAGCTTAAGCATGCTGGTGAAGGAGCCTATTGTCTGCAATGCAGGCAGGATCGTGCCTCTGGGCTTCAGCGACAAACCGGAGACCATCAGCCAGGCAGATATCAATAAGCGGGAACTGGATATTATCGGCACCCGCATGAGCTTAAACCAGTGGATTCCCACGGCACAGAAGATGGCGGAGGGCCACTATCATATGGAAGGCCTGGCCACCACCTTTGTGAAATTCAGCGAAATCGAAAAAGTCTTTGACAATATCCTCCATCCGGACCCGGCTGTGAAGAAGACGGTGATTCTGTTTGACGGAGCTGAGGCGTGACACTTGCAAATAAATAAAGGTTACTGTTCACGTGGGGCATCTTCTTGTCCGGTTTTGCCGGACAAGAAGCATCGGGCGGACGCCCGATGTGGAAAACTGGACAAAAACAGTCTTACAAGCCAGCTTGACGTCTGTTTCCGTCCGGTTTTCCCCGCCCCGTGAACTGTAACGGATAAAGAAAGGGAAAGGAGCGGATTTACTATGGCAGCATTGAATAAATTTGATATCAGCGGAAAACATGCGATCGTAACAGGAGGGGCCCAGGGGCTTTCCCGGGGTATGGCAGAAGGACTTCTGGAGGCAGGCTGTAAGGTGGTTCTGATGGACGTGCAGGAAGAGAAGCTTATGCAGGTGTGTGAGGCGTACCGGGCCCAGGGCTATGAGGCCCTGGGGGTCAGCGGCAACCTGGCTGACCGGGAAGACCTGAACCGGATGTTTGATGAGGCCGTGAAGCTTCTGGACGGCAGGCTGGACGTGCTGGTGCCGGCGGCAGGCATCCAGCGGCGCCACCTGCCGGAGGAGTTTCCGGTGGAGGAGTGGGACCTGGTGCGTAAGATCAATCTGGATCATGTGTGGCTGATGATCCAGCGTGCCCTGGAGCTGATGCTGAAACAGCCCACCGGAGGCAAGATCATCACCATCGGTTCCATGGTATCCTGGTTCGGCGGAACCACGGTGCCGGCTTACACGGCCACCAAGGGAGCCGTGACCCAGTTAACCAAATCCCTGGCCGTGGACTGTGCAGGGCGCGGCATCAACATCAACTGTCTGTGCCCCGGGTACATGGACACGGAAATGTGCGCCAACATGACCCAGGCCCGCAAGGACGAGTGCACCCTGCGGATTCCGGCAGGCCGCTGGGGAACCCCGGAGGATATGAAGGGGCCGGTGGTATTTCTGGCGTCGGCAGCATCGGATTATCTCAACGGCGCGGTGATTCCGGTGGACGGAGCGTATCTGGTCAAGTAGCAGTCAATAAAAACAACCGGCTGTGCGGCTTTCCGGCTCTCATGCGGCCGGAAGGTGTCATGGCCGACAGAACGGAGGAATCAGCATGAACCCGAAAATCAGGGATGTGAGAGTCATCTGTACCGCGCCGGAGGGAATCAATCTGGTGGTGGTGAAAGTGGAGACAGACCAGCCGGGGCTCTATGGCCTTGGATGTGCAACCTTTGCCTACCGGCATCTGACGGTGCAGCATCTGGTGGAGACCTATCTGCGGCCTCTGCTGCTGGGCCAGGAGGTGAAAAACATCAGTGAGCTGTGGCAGCTTATGCACCAGAATGCCTACTGGCGGTGCGGGCCTGTGGTAAACAATGCCATTTCCGGGGTGGACATGGCTTTGTGGGATATTAAGGGAAAGATGGCCGGAATGCCGGTGTACGATCTGTTCGGAGGAAAAATGCGTGCCGGCGTGCCGGTGTACCGCCATGTGGACGGGGCAGATCTGGAGGAAATCTGCGAGAATATTGAGAAGTACCGGGAGATCGGTGTGCGCCACATCCGCTGCCAGTGCGGCGGCTACGGAGGCACCGGCTACGGGGAGGCGCCGGAGTGGGCGGCAAAGGGAGCAAAGCCCGGGATATACCTGGACAGTAAGGCCTATATGCGGGATACCTTAAAGCTTTTTGAGGGCATCCGGCACAAGGTGGGCTTTGACCTGGATCTGGTCCATGACGTCCATGAGCGGATTCATCCCACAGAGGCCATGACCTTTGTGAAAGAAATGGAGCCTATGAAGCTGTTCTTCATGGAGGATGTGGTGCCTCTGGAGCAGGTGGAGTGGCTGGACAGAATCCGGCAGAATACGGTGACGCCTTTAAGCCAGGGAGAGCTGTTCAACAATCCGGCGGAGTACAAACACCTGATTACCAACCGGAGCATCGATTATATCCGGGTGCATTTAAGCCAGATCGGCGGAATCACACCGGCCAGGAAGTTACAGATGTTCTGCGAGCAGTACGGGGTGCGGATCTGCTGGCACGGCCCCGGGGATATGAGTCCCCTGGCCCATGCAGCCAACATCCACATCGACCTTGCTGCCCAGAATCTGGGGCTTCAGGAGTGGAGCGGCATCGAGCCGCCTAACTTTGTGATCCAGAAGCTCAGCGGGCCCAGAGGGGCGCTGCTGGAGGTGTTCCCGGGACTGCCGGAGTATGGCAATGACGGATTTGTCTATGCCAATGACAAGCCGGGACTTGGGGTGGATCTGAATGAGCAGGAAGCTCTTAAGTATCCCTGCACCTGTGAGGTGACTACCTGGACACAGACCAGGAACCGGGACGGGAGTTTGCAGACGCCCTAGTACATCGTTGCATTAATCCCGAAGTAAATAGTGCTTGATATTCGTGTCAGCTGTGCGTCTGCGAAGCGACGGCGTAGTGGGACCTACGGCTAGCTTCGCAGGCGTGCAGATGGCGCGGATAGCGAGTGCTATTTACTCGGGAATTAGTGCAACGATGTACTAGTACTTCCTCCCAGGTAAGACTGTCCCCCCGGAACAGACCGGATCTTCCCTGCCGCCTGTCAGGCGCTTTCGGGGCTTCTGGTCAGCTTCCCTGCCGGGCCTCCTGCTGCTCCAGGGCTGCCAGAAGGCTCCTGAGCCGTACCCGCACGGCTCCCAGGTTGGTGATCTCATCAATCTTGATCTGGGTGTAGATCTTCCCGGCGCCCTCCACGATCCGGCGCACCTCGTCGGTGGTGATGGCATCCAGCCCGCAGCCGAAGCTGACAAGCTGCACAATGTCCATGTCCTCCTGGGTACACACATATTTGGCCGCCGCGTAGAGCCGGGAGTGGTACATCCACTGGTTTAATACCTTCACCGGGAACCGGGACACCTTGTGGCTCACCGCATCCTCGGAAATAACGCTGACCCCGAAGCCGTTGATCAGCATGTCAATGCCGTGGTTGATCTCCGGGTCCACATGGTAGGGTCTCCCGGCCAGCACGATGATGCGCCTGCCTTCCCGTCTGGCCAGGGCCACGATCTCCTCTGCCTTTGCCCGTACCCTGGCCAGGAAAAGATCCCGCTCCTTAAAGGCCAGGTCGCTGGCATGCTTTACTGCTTTTATGTCCACACCTTCAAAGTAACGTCCCAGAAGCTCCGTCATCTTCTCCGGGAAAAATTTCCGCTTGTGGGGGCCTACATAGTCGCTGACCAGCCGGGTCTTTCCCGGAAACTTCATGTTGGCCGCTATGACCTCCGGGTAATATGCCACCACCGGACAGTTGTAATTATTGTCCCCCAGCCCCTCGTCAAAATTAAAGCTCATGCAGGGGTAGAACACCGCGTCCACCTGCTGCTCCTTTAAATACTCCACATGTCCGTGAAGCATCTTGGCCGGGAAACACACCGTGTCACTGGGGATGGAATGCTGCCCGTCCAGGTACAGCTCCCGGGTGGAGAAAGGCGACACCACCACCCCAAAGCCCAGCTCCGAGAAAAACCTGTGCCAGAAAGGCACCAGCTCGTACATATTCAATCCCATGGGAATCCCGATGGTCTCGGCCCTGGTTCCCTTTACCGTCCTGTAACCGGCCAAAAGCTCCTGCTTGTATTTATAAATGTTGTGGTCCGCATCTGAGGTCCTTTTGGTCACCGGCCGCTCGCACTTGTTGCCTGCAATGTATTTCCGGCCGCCGGAGAAGGTGTTGACGCTCAGGAGGCAGCGGTTGCTGCACAGACCGCAGTTGACATTCTTCACCTCATGGGCAAAATCCTCCAGCTCCCGGCTGGTGACAATCCGGCTTTTCTCCCCCTTCTGCCCCATGGCATGGAGGGCGCAGCCGTAAGCCCCCATGAGACCGGCGATCACCGGGCGCACCACATGAAGCCCCAGCTCCCGCTCAAAGGCCCGCAGCACCGCGTCATTTAAAAAGGTGCCTCCCTGGACCACGATGCGTCTGCCCAGCTCCTCCACGCTGGCAGGGCGGATCACCTTGTAGATGGCATTCTTCACCACACTGATGGAAAGACCCGCGGAAATGTCCTCGGTGCTGACTCCGTCCTTCTGGGCCTGCTTTACCGAGGAATTCATGAACACGGTACACCGGGACCCTAAGTCCACGGCATTTTTCGAGAAAAGTCCCAGCTTTGCAAACTCCTCGGCCGAATAGTTCAGGGCCCCTGCAAAGGTCTGAAGGAAGGAGCCGCATCCCGAAGAGCAGGCTTCGTTCAGGTAAATGTTGTCAATGGCGGAGTTGTGGATCTTGAAGCACTTCATATCCTGGCCGCCGATATCAATAATAAACTCCACATCCGGCATAAACTCCTGGGCTGCCTTTAAGTGGGCCATGGTCTCCACCAGACCGTAGTCCAGGGAAAAGGCATTACGGATAATATCCTCCCCATAGCCGGTGACGCAGGCCCCGGCCAGCCGGATTCCGGGATTCTTCCGGTACATCCCTGTCAGGTAATCCCGCACAATGGGAACCGGATTGCCGCTGTTGGACAGATAAGTGCTGTCCAGAATCTCCTTGTCCTCCCCGATGACCACTGCCTTCACCGTGGTGGAGCCGGCGTCAATGCCCAGCCAGGCCTGTCCGGTATAGCCTTCCAGATTCCCGTATGTAACGTCCGCCTGGGCGTGGCGGGCACAAAACTCCTGATACTCATCCTCACTCCCGAATAAAGGAGGCAGGGTGTCAAAGTCATTGACCGATTCATATTCCGACAGCCGGGCAATGACCTGGTCTAAGTCTACGGCTGTTTTTGCACAGAGGGCGGCTCCCAGGGCCACGTAATACAAGGAATTGTCCGGACATGTTCCTTCCAGGCGCAGGGCCTTGTCAAAGCTTTTGCGCAGCTCCGGCATAAAGGTCAGAGGACCGCCCAGATACAGCACGTTCCCCTCAATGGCCCTGCCCTGGGCCAGACCGCCGATGGTCTGGTTCACCACGGCACTGAAAATACTGGCGGAAATGTCCCGCCTGTCCGCTCCCTGGTTGATCAAAGGCTGGATATCGCTTTTGGCAAATACCCCGCACCGGGAGGCAATGGTGTACTGCTTGGTGCTTTCCGCTGCCAGATCGTTCATATCATCCGGGGTAATCCCCAGAAGGGTGGCCATCTGGTCAATAAAGGCCCCTGTGCCTCCTGCGCAGGACCCGTTCATCCGGGCCTCCATGGCCCCCTGCAGGTAGATGATCTTGGCATCCTCGCCTCCCAGCTCAATGATCACATCGGTCCCCGGGGCGTTCTCCTGGGCCGCCACCTTGGTGGCATACACCTCCTGGACAAAGTCAATGGAACAGCTTTCCGCCATACCCATGCCTGCGGAGCCGGAGATCACCAGACTGGTCTCCTCCTTTCCCGGAAACCGGGCCCGGATCTTCTCCAGTGCCTCCACGGTCTTGGCCGTAATCTGGGAAAAATGGCGCTCATAGGCAGAATAGACAATGTTCCCCAGGCCGTCCAGCACAATACTCTTTATGGTAGTAGAACCTACATCCAATCCTATCTTCAAAAGAACACGCTCCTACTATTAATCTTGTATGAAAGCGGATATCCCCACAGCCCCTGCCCATAAACAGCCTGGCAGATACAGCCCCAGCCCGGACAATGACCGGAAAATCCCATACTAAGACAGTATTATACCACGAAAGTCCGGTTTCGTTAACTGCCTATTCTCTTTTTTGCATATCTTGACAATTTTTTTATGAAAGAAGACTGAATTGTGTCAATTCCTACAAAAAACCGGCTTTCCCTGGACCAGGAGCCTGACTCCTGGTCCGGGAAAGCCGGTTTCTCTTTATGATTTACTGTTCTGAAGCATCCACTCCAGAACCCCATATTCCGAATTCAGAAATCCCTTTCTGGTTACCTCCTTGTGGTCAGCCCCGGATACCAGGATGAATTTTGTGGAGATACCGGCCTGCCTGAGGGCATTGACCGAATTCTCACAGTCCTGCCGCATGGTAGGCACCTCCTGGGCACCGGCCATATAAGCCACCGCCACACCTGCCAGTGCCTCCACTTCCTCAGAACGGATTGGGGTTGCCGGACTGACAGCCACAACGCTGGCAAAAACCTCCGGATGCCTGGCAGCGATTCGGACCGTCTGGGCGCCTCCGGCACTGATTCCGTAGATACTCACCCGCCGGCTGTCTGTTTTATACTGGCCGGCCAGGGAAGAAACCAGCTCCACCACCGAAGCATCCAGACTTCCCCAGGCTCCTTTGTGATGGTCCGGTTTTACAGGAAATGCCACATACGCCGGGACTGTCAGCTCCCCGTTTTTCAGCAGATAGGCCAAACTGTAGGAATCGTCCACAAACGTATTCTTAGCCCCATGAAGGGAAATAATCAGGGGCATATTTTCCGTTGCACCCGGCGGCGTGTACAGCCAGTACTGGAACGAATCCAGCTGACTGGTCTTCATGGTACATTTGGTAAAGGTACCGGAACCGGATTCCGCTGCGGACACCTGGGTCTGTATCTTCCCGTCCTGCACCCAGGCCCCCTGTTCATTGACCGTACAGCCGTCAGGGGTTGTGGTCTGTGTCAGAAGATAACCGTTTTCATCAAAATAATAACACTGGGAGACACCGTCCCCATCTTCGTCCAGCCACTGCCACTGAGCTGTCAGATACGTCCCATCCTCCTTCTGCCAGCGCCGCCCTGCATCATCCTGCTGCCACCCGGCCCCATATACCGGCATCCCCGCCAGCAAAGCGGTGATAACCGATGCACAGCCGGCTTTCTTCCAGAAATTACCCATATCAGTTCCTCTCTTTCTCTTATTCTCTTACTCTTCCTCCACATGCTCCATCCCCTGGTCAATCATGGTCCGCACGTGTCCGTCTGCCAGGGAGTAGAAGATGGATTTTCCCTCCCTGCGGCTTTTCACCAGCTTGCTCTGCTTTAAGATCTTAAGCTGGTGGGAGATGGCGGACTGGGTCATGTTCAGGGCTTCTGCCAGGTCGCAGACACATACCTCGGCCTCAAACAGCACGAAGAGAATCCGGATGCGGGTGGAATCCCCGAACACCTTGAACAGCTCTGCCAGGTCATAAAGCTTCTCTTCCTCCGGTAGCTTCTCCCGCACCAGATTCAGACGTTCCTGATGGATCTCTGTGGTCTCACAGCATTCAATGTCATATTCTGCCAAATTCATTCCCTCCTTACATCCAGCGTCCGGATGGCATTGAGCACGGCGATCACCATGACTCCCACATCCGCAAAGATGGCAATCCACATATTGGCGATTCCCAGGGCTCCCAGTACCAGGCAGACCACCTTGATTCCGATGGCAAAGTATATGTTCTCATAGACAATCCGGATGCATTTTCTGGAAATACGGATGGCCTTGGCAATCTTCACCGGATCATCGTCCATAAGGACAATATCCGCTGCCTCAATGGCCGCATCTGACCCCAGGGCTCCCATGGCGATTCCGATATCCGCCCGGGACAGTACCGGGGCATCGTTGATTCCGTCCCCTGCAAAAGCCACCTTTTCCCTGGGTCCTGCCGCTGCCAGCAGTTCCTCCACCTTCTCCACCTTGCCGGCAGGAAGCAGTTCATAATGGACTTCGTCAATGCCCAGGTCCCTGGCCACCTCCATGGCCGTCTCCCTCCGGTCGCCCGTAAGCATTACCGTCTTTTTGACTCCGGCCCGTTTCAACTCTTCAATGGCCTTCTTTGCCGTAGGCTTCATCCGGTCGGCAATCAGAATATATCCGGCATAGACTCCGTCCACGGACAGATAGACCACGGTTCCTGCCTCTCTGCAAGGCTCCCAGGATACCCCAAGCTGATCCATCAGCCGGCTGCTGCCGGCAGCCACCTGCCTGCCGCCGATCTTTGCCACCACTCCGCTGCCGCTTATCTCTTCCACATCCTGGACCCGGCTCTTGTCCACCTCCCTGCCGTAGGCACTGGCCAGGCTGCGGCTGATGGGATGGGTGGAATAGCTTTCCGCCAGGGCCGCATACTCCAGAAGCTGCGCTTCCTCCATACCGGACGGGCACACCCGGCTGACTTCAAAAACACCCTGGGTCATGGTTCCTGTCTTGTCAAAGACCACATACCGGGTCTGGGACAGGGTCTCCAGGTAATTGGACCCTTTAACCAGCACCCCTGCATTGCTGGCGCCGCCGATTCCCGCAAAAAAGCTTAAAGGAATGCTGATGACCAGGGCGCAGGGACAGCTGATAACCAGGAAGGTCAGGGCCCGCATGACCCAAACACCCCACTGGGGCTCCGCTCCCATTGCTGCCAGCCGCACCAGAGGCGGAGCCAGGGCCAGGGCCAGGGCTCCATAGCAGACCGCAGGGGTATAGTACCTGGCAAATTTGGAAATGAAATTCTCGGAGCGGGACTTTCTGGAGCTTGCATTCTCCACCAGCTCCAGAATCTTCGACACCGTAGACTCCCCGAATTCCCGGGTGGTGCGGATCTTCAAAAGTCCCGAAAGATTGATGCATCCGCTGACCACATCTTCCCCGGCTGCCACATCCCTTGGAACGCTTTCCCCGGTCAGGGCACTGGTATTAAGTGTGGTCCTTCCCTCCACCACCACGCCGTCTATGGGAATCTTCTCCCCGGGCTGGACCACAATCACCGTGCCGATGGGCACATCATCCGGGTCCACCTGTTCCAGTTCCCCATGCTCCCCTTCCACATTGGCGTAGTCCGGGCGGATATCCATCAGCTCGCTGATATTCTTCCGGCTCTTTCCCACCGCATAGCTCTGGAACAGCTCGCCGATCTGGTAGAACAGCATAACCGCCACACCTTCCTGGTACTCTCCCAGGGCGATAGCGCCTACTGTGGCCACGGCCATCAGGAAATTCTCGTCAAACACCTGCCGGTTGCAGATTCCCTTCCAGGCTTTCTTAAGGATATCATAACCAATGGTCAGATAGGGCACCATGTATAAGGCGAACTTTACATACCCCTCCACCGGCAAAAGCTCCAGAAGCACCATACAGGCAGCCGCAGTGAGAATGCGGACCAGTACCTTCTTCTGCTTTTTGTTCATATCAGCCACACTCCTTAGATAAAGATCTCACAGTCATCTTCCACCTTCCGGCAGTTCTTCAGCACTTCCTGCATCACTGCCTTAGGATCTGCCCCCTCTTCAAACTCCACAGCCATCTTCAAGGCCATGAAATTCACGGAAGCCTCCTTCACACCGGCTGTCATCCGGGCTGCCTCCTCCATCTTGTTGGCACAGTTTGCGCAGTCCACTTCAATCTTGTAGGTCTTCTTCATGATCTGGTTTCCTCTCCTTGTTTGTTTTATCGTCATTCTTTCATATGAACGATTGTTCATATGTTAGTTTCATTATAGCACTGAAAAAGCAATTGTCAAGATCTATTTCGTAACATCGGGCAGACACCCGATGCTTGTGGGTAACAGTTCAAGGGGTATCTGAACTGTTACGCTTCTGGTCCGGCTATGTCGGACCAGAAGATGCCTCCGTGAACAGCAACAATCTGTCCTCCCCCATTTCCCACATTTTCCGAAACAGTCTCACCGCCCACACCAGCTTCCCCAGCCCGGTCTGTTCCAGCAGCCAGTCTGCTGCCTGGGAAAATTCCGGGTGCTCCTGCCCATAACGGAATGCATAATCCACCAGGTCCCCGGCCATTTCCCGGTGCTGTTCCTCCAGGAAGGTAAGCAGCAGGGCCTCCCTGGGTTCCCCGTCTGCCAGCTTTCCTGCTTCCTTTCCCAGAAGGTCCAAAAGATCCAGCTTCTTTTTCCGGGTCAGGGACCTGAGATACTCACGGACAAATTTCCCCAGCCAGTACAGTGCCTGGGTCTGGCCAAGGCAGGACCGCTCCATATGCAGGCCTCCCTGGCCGTCGGGCAGCAGAAACGCATTGGGACAGTGATTTTTCAGAAAATCTCCTTTTCCGTAATCCCTGCCCCGGTAATAGACGGAGGTCCCCACATCGTTCAGCAGCAGATGGACGTAATCCTGCTCCGCATTATGGTTCTCGATTCTGGAGCTGCGCAGCAGGATACGAACCTTATACCAATCCACGAATTCGTCGGAAAAGCCCTGGCCGTCAAAGGAAAGACACCGGTCCACGGAATCGTCCAGAATTGTGATATATTTTGCCTTGTTTCCTCCCTTGGAGTGGCCGGTGACAGTGACAAAATACCCCTCCAGCCCCAGGCTCTGGTACCAGTTCAGGGCCCGCATCTGCTGCCAGGTGGAAACTCTGTCCGGAGTGTCCGTATAACCGCCGCCCTGGAAATTGTCCTGCCACTCCTGCCTGGCAGTCCCCCTAAATGCCACCACTGCCTCCCTGGCAGGGACATCCAGAAACAAGGCACCCAGGCCGCCCCCTCCCCCTGGAAGGGTATCCCGGAACACCTGGTGAATCCGCATCTGCATCAGTCTGGGATACTGCCGGACAGCCTTCAGAAGCTCCTGCCACCCGCCCCCGGCCATACAGCCGCCTGCACCGGCAAGGTCCGCCCCGGGGCCGGACCGGGGCCGGTCCCCGCCGGACGGCTCTGGTTCTTCCTGACTGTCCCGGGTCCCGTTCTCACAGGATGCCTCCTGGCTTTCCGGGCCGGACCGGGTCCCGTCCCCGCTGGATTCCCCCGGGCTTTCCGGGCCGGACCGGGTCCCGTCCCCGCCGGATTCCCCCGGACTTTCCGGTTCTTCCGGTTCCAGAAGGTCAACCAGTTCTCCCACAGAACCGCCCTGCCCCTGTTCCAGAAGATTCAGCTCCCCTTCCTTTGCCTGGGGAAGGTACATCAGATTCTCCAGAAGGAGAATTTCCTCTGTAGTCAGCAGCTGCCTTTCTTCCATTGGTCTGCTCCAGCAAAGAGATGTTACTGCTATTTTATGAGGGACTGGCAGGATGGTGCCCAGGAATCTGTCCCCACCTGCTGATGCCTACCGCAGCAGCCAGTCCAGCACATACATCTGTTTGATTCCATTATGGGAAACCACTGGTCCATAGTCCATGGTCAGAAGATATTTGGGGTTATGGTCCCGGATGGCATCCAGAGACGCCAGTTCCCGTTCCAGGGTACTGCCGTCCCCATCCCGGACCGTATAGGCCACCTGATAGTATTCCTCCCCCTCCTCACCCATAGCAATAAAGTCAACCTCCCAGGCCCCCACCTTACCGATGTGGATTTCGCAGCCCCGGCGCAGAAGTTCCAGATATACAATATTTTCCAGAATGTCTCCATCATCCGCCTTCTTATTTCCCAGAACGCTGTAGCGGAGACCAGGGTCTGCGGCATAATACTTATCACCGGTTTTCAGATATTGCTTCCCTTTAATATCGTAACGGCCTGCTTTATAGAAAATAAAGCTCTCCGTCAGGGCTCCCAGATAATTTTCTACTGTATGCACTGTGATTTTCCGCCCTGCCGATGTCATGGTATCCGCAATCTTTTTGGTGGAATACAGGTTGCCGATATTGTCAAAAAGAAATCTTGTAACGCTTTTCAGCATATCCACATCCGAAATCCGTTTGCGGGCCACAATATCTTTCAGAACAATGGAATCATAGATTCCTTCCAGATACTGCCGGATATCCCTGGGCCTTCCCAGTTCCAGTACATAAGGAAACGAACTGTTGTGAATATAGTCCTGGTACAGCCGCTCAGGGTTTCCGGTTTCCCCATGGGCAGACACAAACTCTTTGAAGGATAATGGAAGCATCTTAATCTCCACATAACGTCCGGACAGAAGCGTGGCCAGCTCTCCTGACAGCAGCCAGGCGTTGGACCCTGTAATATATACATCGCAATTTTTTCTGATAAACAAGGCATCCACAGCCTTCTGGAAATCCCTGACCCGCTGTACCTCATCCAGAAAAATATAGTTCATCCGGTCGGAAACCAGCCGGTAAAGGGCTTTGTGCTCTTCAATATCCCCATATTCACCGGCCTCCAGATTGTATGCATGGATCTGCTCCGGCTCCACCCCCCCCTTGTCCAGAAGGCATTCCTGGTAAAGTTCTAGCACTGCATTGCGGAAATAACGGTGAATAAAGTGCCAGATGTCTGCGGCATCTGTGCGTCTGC
>CAJTOV010000047.1 GCA_910577765.1 uncultured Lachnospiraceae bacterium | reverse complement strand
AAATGAACGTGGCGTAGTGGGCTACGTTAAGTGAATTTGGGCCGAATCTCCCGCGAAGTGGAGCGTGCAGATGCCGGGAATGAATTTTCAAACACGCTCTACGGCATCCCCCTGCGGCAGGGGCGTAATCCGCCCCTGTTTTGCTGCAAAGCCAAATATGTCCAACAGGCCGGTGACGCCTTTTGGGCTGCACAATACAGTTCACAGGAGAGGAAAATGGAAGATACGATGATGACAATACCGGTGATCGCCCTAAGGTCCCTGACGGTTCTGCCCAAGATGACCCTAAGCTTTGACATCAGCCGCCCCAAATCCGTGGCTGCTGTGGAGAAGGCTATGGTCAGCGACCAGCTTCTGTGTCTGGTTACCCAGAGGGACCCGGAGGAGGATGATCCGGGGCTTTCCCAGTTGTACCACATGGGAGTCACTGCCCAGGTCCGGCAGCTTGTGAAAATGCCCGGCGGGGTGATCCGGGTGATGGTGGAGGTCCAGGAGCGGGTGGAGCTGCTGAACCTGGACTCGGAGGAACCGGCCCTGATCGGGGAGGTGGAACCGGTCCGTCCGGCGCTGGATGTGGACTATGTAACCGGCGAGGCCATGGTCCGGGTACTGAAAGACAAGATGGGAGAATACGGAAAGCAGAATCCCAAATTCTCCAAGGAGGTACTGCCCAGCCTGATGACAGAGGGAGACTTGGAGGAGCTGATGCTGCAGATTGCGGTCCAGCTTCCCTGGGATTACCTGGTGCGGCAGCGGTATCTGGAGGCCAGGACCATATCCGGCCAGTATGAGGTCCTGGTGGGAAGCCTGGTCAATGAGGTTGAGGTGTCCCGCATCCGCCGGGAGTTCCAGGAAAAGGTCAGGGCCTGCGTGGACAGGAACCAGAAGGAGTACATTCTGCGGGAGCAGATGAAGGTGATCCGCCAGGAGCTGGGGGAGGACCCGATGTCCGACGCCGACGAGTACGAGCATAAGCTGTCAGCCCTGAAGGCAGACAAAGAAGTCAAGGAAAAGCTGCAAAAGGAGATCGACCGGTTCAAGGGCATGCCGGGAGGCAGCCAGGAAGCCAATGTGCTGCGGACCTATATCGAGACGCTGCTGGAGCTGCCCTGGAACAAGGTGTCCAAGGACAACAGCCGGCTTGGCTATGCCCAGGAGATACTGGAAGAAGACCATTATGGCCTGGACAAGGTCAAGGAGCGGGTGCTGGAATATCTGGCAGTGCGTATCCTGACGAAAAAGGGTACCAGCCCCATTCTCTGTCTGGTGGGTCCTCCAGGCACCGGCAAGACCTCCATCGCCCGTTCCGTGGCCAGGGCCCTGGGCAAGAAATACGTCCGTATCAGCCTGGGCGGCGTCCGGGACGAGGCGGAGATCCGGGGCCACCGCAAGACCTATGTGGGAGCCATGCCGGGACGTCTGGTGGAGGGGCTGCGCCAGGCCGGGGTAGCCAATCCCCTGATGCTTCTGGACGAGATCGACAAGGTCAGCAGCGACTACAAGGGGGATACTTCCTCTGCCCTTTTAGAGGTGCTGGACGGGGAGCAGAATGTCCGGTTCCGGGACCATTACGTGGAGGTTCCCATTAACTTAAACCAGGTACTGTTTATCGCCACGGCCAACACCACCCAGACCATTCCCAGACCCCTTCTGGACCGGATGGAGGTCATCGAGATCAACAGCTATACGGAGAACGAGAAGTTCCACATTGCAAAAAAATACCTGCTTACCAAGCAGATGGAGCGCAACGGCCTTAAGAAGAAGCAATTGGCTCTTTCCGACGGGGCCATCCGCATGATCATCCACAATTACACCCGGGAAGCCGGGGTCCGCAACCTGGAGCGCCGAATGGGCGATATCTGCCGGAAGGCGGCCAGGGAGATCCTGGAGGAGAAAAAGCAGGTGGTCCGGGTCACCGAGTCCAGTCTGGAAAAGTATCTGGGCAGGAAAAAGATCACCTTTGAAGATGCCAATGAGGAGGACCAGGTAGGCATTGCCCGGGGCCTGGCCTGGACCAGCGTAGGGGGAGATACCTTACAGATCGAGGTCAATGTAATGCCCGGCAAAGGGGAACTGAAGCTTACCGGCCAGATGGGGGATGTGATGAAAGAGTCTGCCCAGACGGCCCTGACCTATGTCCGCTCCGTCAGCCCCGAGTATGGGGTGGCCAACCATTATTTTGAAAAACATGACCTGCACATCCATATTCCCGAAGGAGCCGTGCCCAAGGACGGCCCCTCCGCAGGCATCACCATGGCTACGGCCATGCTGTCGGCGGTAACCGGCAGGAAGGTGTCGGCAAAGGTGGCCATGACCGGGGAGATCACTTTGCGGGGCCGGGTGCTGCCCATCGGCGGCCTTAAGGAGAAGGTGCTGGCCGCCAGAATGGCCCGCATGAAGGTGGTTCTGGTGCCGGACAAGAACCGTCCGGACATTGGGGAGCTGTCCAAGGAGATCACCAGGGGGCTGGAGATCCTTTATATGAAGACCATGGAGGATGTACTGAAGGCGGCGTTTGTGGACTAGTGCAGCCTGTACTGGTCCAGGGAAAGGAGACTACTATGATCATTCGAAGCGTGGAGCTGGAGACCGTCTGCGGCATCACCAGCACCCTGCCGGAGAACCGGCACCCGGAGTTTGCATTTGCGGGAAAGTCCAATGTAGGAAAGTCGTCGCTGATCAATGCCCTGATGAACCGCAAGTCCCTGGCCCGGACATCGGCCCAGCCGGGGAAGACCCAGACCATCAATTTCTACCATATCAATGATGCCCTGTACTACGTGGATCTGCCCGGGTACGGCTATGCCAAAGCCTCGGTGGAGGTCAAGGCCAAGTGGGGGAAGATGATCGAGCGGTATCTGCACAAGTCTTCCATGCTGCGCTGCATATTTCTGCTGATTGACATCCGCCATGAGCCCTCGGGAAATGATAAGCTGATGTATGACTGGATTGTTGCCAACGGCTATTACCCGGTGATCATTGCCACCAAGCTGGATAAGCTGAAGCGCAGCCAGGTCCAGAAGCATGTGAAGATGGTCCGTGAAGGGCTGGGAGTGGGGAAGGAGGGAACCGTGATTCCCTTCTCCGCCGAGACCAGACAGGGCAGGGAGGAAATCTGGGAGCTGATTGAGCGGATTGCCGCTGAGGAGGAAAACCTATGAACGTTGTGGATATGCACTGCGACACCATTGCAGAGCTTTACTACAGTCACCGGGACGGGGGAAATGCCTCCGTCCTGGAGAATTCCCTGCACATCGACTTAAAGCGGATGCAGAAGGGCCAGTACCTGCTGCAGAATTTTGCCCTGTTTGTACATATGGAGCGGGAGAAGGAGCCCTTCGCCTATGCCATGAAGCTGGTGGACACCTTTTACCGGGAACTGGAGGCCTGGCCGGAGCTGATCGGGATTGTCAAATCCTGGGAGGATATTGAGGCCAACCGGAAGGCCGGAAGGATGTCTGCCCTTCTGACCCTGGAGGAGGGAGGCGTGTGCCAGGGAGAGCTGGCCTATCTGCGGGATTTCTACCGGCTGGGGGCCAGAATGATGACCCTGACCTGGAATTTCCAGAATGAGCTGGCCAGTCCCAACCGGATCATCCGCAGCCCGGAAGGGCCGGTCCGGTTCGCCCCGGATACGGAGCATGGGCTTACCCCCAGGGGCATCGAGTTTGTCCGGGAAATGGAGCGGCTGGGAATGATCATTGACGTGTCCCATCTGGGGGACGCGGGAATCTGGGATGTGTTCCGGTATACCACAAAGCCCTTTGTGGCCAGCCATTCCAATGCCCGCAGCCTGGCCAGCCATCCCAGAAACCTGACAGACGACATGATCCGGGCCCTGGCAGAGCGGGGCGGCGTGGCAGGGATCAATTTCTGCGCGGCCTTTCTCCGGGATGAGGAAGACGGAAAGGAACCTGTCCACAGCTACTGCCGGGATATGGTGGCCCATATGAAGCATATGCGCCGGACCGGCGGCATCGGCTGTATCGGACTGGGCACGGACTTTGACGGGATTACCAGCCAGGTGGAGCTGGTGGACTGCTCCGGCATGCAGATGCTGGCAGACGAGATGAGCCGCCAGGGCTTTACCACCGGGGAGATCGAGGCGGTGTTTTACGGAAATGTGCTGCGGCTTTATAAAGAATTGCTGTAACAGTTCAGACGGGCAGCAAATCTTGTGAGAAAGTGTGTTGCAAACTCGCTTTTGTTTGCATAAGCGCTTTCTCGCAAGATTTGGTATCGGGCTGACGCCCGAAGCTTCTTGTCCCCGATGCTTTTCGGGGGCAAGAAGATGCCCGTCTGAACTGTTACGGATTGCTTTAGCACTTTAAATTCATATGTCATTTAAAGTATTGAAATATTTTTTGTTTTGTAGTACAATGGATTGCAGTCTGAAAAGACAATCTTGATATGAGGGAGAAGACAATTATGAAAAGGAAAGTATTATCCGTAGTTCTGGCCGGCGTTCTGGCGCTGTCCATGACCGGCTGCGGTTCCGGCAGCCAGGAGACCACAGCAGCCGACAAGGCGGCGGAGACCACAGCAGCCGACAAGGCGGCAGAGACCACAGCCGGGGAAGCCGCAGAGACCGCTTCCGGCGCCGGGGCCTCCGGTGAGACCTACCAGGTGGGAATCTGCCAGCTGGTGCAGCACGACGCCCTGGACCAGGCTACCCAGGGCTTTAAGGATGCCCTGACCCAGGCACTGGGGGATGCGGTTACCTTTGACGAGCAGAATGCCCAGGGAGATCCAAACACCTGCTCCACCATCATCAACAGCTTCGTGTCCTCGGATGTAGACCTGATTCTGGCCAATGCCACACCGGCCCTCCAGGCTGCCCAGGCAGGCACCAGCGAGATCCCGGTTCTGGGCACTTCCGTCACCGAGTACGGCGTGGCCCTTGGTATTGATGATTTTGACGGTGTTGTGGGAGGCAATATTTCCGGCACCTCGGACCTGGCTCCTTTGGATGAGCAGGCAGAGCTGCTTCATGAGCTGTTCCCGGATGCCAGGAATGTAGGCCTTCTGTACTGCTCTGCGGAGGCCAACTCCCAGTACCAGGTGGATACGGTGAAGACGGCTCTGGAGGGACTGGGATACACCTGCCAGTACTACGCATTTTCCGATTCCAACGACCTTTCCACCGTGGCTACCCGGGCAGCAGCCGAAAGCGACGTGATCTACGTGCCTACGGACAATACGGTAGCATCCAACGCGGAGATCGTCAACAACATCTGCCAGCCGGAGAAGGTTCCGGTGATTGCCGGCGAGGAAGGCATCTGTGCAGGCTGCGGCGTGGCTACCCTGTCCATCAGCTATTATGACCTGGGAGTAGGCACAGGCCAGATGGCGGCCCGGATTCTCACCGGGGAGGAGGATATTTCCCAGATGCCTATTGCGTATGCACCTCAGTTTACCAAGAAGTACAACAAGACCATCTGTGAGGCCCTGGGGGTCACGGTTCCGGATGATTATCAGGCCATCGGGGAGTAAAGGAGGGAGGACGGCTGCGGCTGCCCATTCCCCTGGGCCATGGAAATGGCCGTTTTTTACAAAGGACATCTTCCTGTCCGTCTTCTGACGGACAGGAAGCATCGGGCCTCTGCCCGATTTCAAATGTATGTGCAGGAAGGATGAATGTGATGGGTTTATCATTGGGAAGCATGGCAGGACTGTTCAATGCCCTGCCGGGGGCCGTGGCCCAGGGACTGGTCTGGGGAATCATGGCCATCGGTGTGTACATTACGTACCGGGTCCTGGATATTGCGGACCTGACCGTGGACGGCTCTCTGTGTACCGGAGGCGCGGTCTGCATCATGCTGATGCTGGGCGGGCAGAATGTATGGGTGGCTATGACAGGGGCCCTGCTTGCGGGAATGGCCGCAGGCTTTGTCACCGGGATCTTCCACACCTTTATGGGAATCCCGGCGATTCTGGCGGGAATTCTGACCCAGCTTGGGCTGTATTCGGTGAATTTGAAAACAATGGGAAAGGCAAACCAGGCCATTAATGTGGACAAGTTTGATCTGCTGGTATCTTTGCGGTTTATCAAAGGGGTTCCTTTCTATAAAAATACGATCCTGCTGGTGGCAGTGATCATTGTGGTACTGATTGTGGTGCTTTACTGGTTCTTTGGGACAGAGCTTGGCTGTTCCCTGCGGGCTACCGGGTGCAACGACAGAATGGCCCGGGCCCAGGGAATCAACACGGATTTCAGCCGGGTCCTGGGTCTGATGATTTCCAACGGAATCGTAGCCCTGGCAGGAGCTCTCCTGTCCCAGTACCAGGGCTTTGCCGATATCAATATGGGCCGGGGGGCCATTGTCATCGGTCTGGCTGCCGTGATCATCGGCGAGGCAGTGTTCGGCAGGCTGTTCCGCAACTTCGGACTGCGGCTTTTGTCTGTGGCCCTGGGGTCCATTATCTATTATTTTGTCTTACAGATCGTCATCTGGATGGGCATTGACACGGATCTTCTGAAGCTTCTGTCAGCAGGGGTGGTGGCCATCTTCCTGGCAGTGCCCAGCTGGAAGAGCCGGTACGGCACTACGGCAGTAAAATTCGTCCTGAGATTCGTCCGGAAGATAGGAGGAAATGACTGATGCTGGAGGTAAAGAATATTGTCAAGACGTTTAATACAGGCACAGTCAATGAGAAGCAGGCCCTGCGCAGCGTGAGCCTGACCCTGGCCGACGGGGATTTTGTCACTGTCATCGGAGGCAACGGAGCCGGCAAGTCCACCTTTCTCAATGCCATTGCCGGTGTGTGGCCGGTGGACGGGGGAAGGATTCTCATTGAGGGCAGGGATATTACCCGGCTGCCGGAGCATAAGCGTGCCAGGTTTCTGGGCAGGGTCTTCCAGGACCCTATGACCGGTACGGCGGCAGACATGGGGATTGAGGAGAACCTGGCCCTGGCATTCCGGCGGGGGGGAATCCGCACCTTAAAGCAGGGTATCAACAACCAGGAGCGGCAGCTTTACGAGGAGATGCTGGCAAAGCTGGGGCTGGGGCTCCAGACCCGGATGACCAGCAAGGTGGGGCTTCTCTCCGGGGGACAGCGCCAGGCCCTGACCCTGCTGATGGCTACCCTGCGCAGGCCCAAGCTGCTGCTGCTGGATGAGCACACCGCAGCCCTGGACCCCAAGACCGCCAGGAAGGTGCTGGACCTGACCGGGGAGATTGTCCAGGAGCAGGGACTGACCGCCCTGATGGTGACCCACAACATGAAGGATGCCATTCAGATGGGGAACCGGCTGATCATGATGCATGAGGGACGGATCATCTACGATGTGGCCGGTGAAGAGAAGAAACGGCTCCAGGTGGAGGATCTTCTGAGGAAGTTTGAGGAAGCCAGCGGAGAAGAATTTGCCAACGACAGAATGATGCTGGCCAAGTAGGACAGGCAGGCTGCAAAACCCTTTGCAGCCTGCTTTTTTTATGGTATACTTTATCTATGGAAGCGAAGCGGACGTGAGCTGCACTGCGGACTCGGAAGCAGCTTTATATTGGGCTTTTCCATAGGGCCGTAAGGCCCGTAAGCGAAAGGAGGTCTGGGATATGGATAAGAATAAGCTGGTCATTACCATTGAGCGGCAGTACGGAAGTGGCGGGCGGATTGTGGGGAGGAAGCTGGCAGAGGCACTGGGGATTTCGTTTTATGATGACGAGATTTTAACGATGACTGCGGAGCGGAGTGCCGTGGGAGAGCAGTATTTCCGGCTGGCGGACGAGAAGGCAGGGAACAATCTTCTGCGGCGGATTGTCCGCGGGATGAAGAAGCCGCCTCTGGACGAACCCAGGAAGGAAGGGGATGTGACGTCCCCGGAGAATCTGTTCCGGTTCCAGTCGGAGGTGATCCGGGAGCTGGCTTCCACCGAGTCCTGCGTGATCGTGGGCCGGTGTGCGGATTATGTACTGTCTGCAGCGGCCAAGGAGGACCTGATCCGGATCTTCGTGTATGCGGATATTCCTACCTGCATCCGCCGGACCATGGAGGTGGACGGCATCGAGGATACCAAGGAGGCCCTGGCCAAGCTCAACAAGATCACAAAGCAGAGAAAGGAATACCACAAGTACTTTACCAACAAGGAATGGGAGGATGTGTCCAACTATGATCTTCCCATCAATGCCAGTAAGCTGGAGCTGGACCAGGTAGTGGAGCTGGTTCTGGCTTATATCCGTATGCGGGGATATGATGTGTAAAAACAGAGGGCAGGGAGACGGTCTCCCTGCCCTTAAATATGGTCCGGGTGTATATTCTTAGCGGATCTCTACAGCGGGAATATCCTTGGCGGAGATGCTTCCGGTGTAGATGACCGTCACTTTGTCGCCTACGGCATGTTCCGAGAAATCCAGGTCACTGGAGACAAAGGTGAAGAAGTCTCCCTGGGCGGATTCCAGAACCAGCCGCTCATCCTCAATCTGGGCGACGGTGCCTACGAATCCGTTGGTCTGGGCTTCCGGGGTATCGTAGGAGGCTTCGGCCACGATTTTCACTGCCAGGGCCTCATCATCCAGCTCACCTAAGTAGGTGACGGTCACCGTGGCGCCGTTGCTGATTTCGCCTACCTCATAAGCATTGGTACGGATCAGGGTGTATTCCCCGTCTTCTGCCCGGATGGTGACGGAGTCCTGGTCCAGGCTGACAATCTCAGCTTCCACAGCCGGGTCCGTGTTTTTGGCAGTCTCGGATTCCAGCACATCCAGATAAATCACCGGAACCGGGTCTTCGGTGGTCTCTGCCGGGAAGGTAACTTCCACCTGGTCGCCTACGGAAAGGGGAAATTCCAGGTTGATCTCGGCATCTGCGGTATCGTACTTCTTCTCTTCATCAGCTCCATCGTCACGGATGGTCAGAATATCACCGTCAATGGCGGTGATCCAGCCTATGATGTAATCCTCTTCTACATCTTCATCCTCTTCCTCGGTCTGGTCCTGGGCTTCTGTAGTGTCCTGGGCCGTGGTTTCGGCGGCAGTGGTGGTCTCGGCGGCAGCAGTGGTGGCAGTCTCATCCTTGCCGGAGGAACATGCGCTTAAGCCTAAAGCAAGAGCCAGCAGGCTGGCAGCCAGAATTCTTTTTTTCATAATCTTACACTCCTCTGTCTGAAAAACATGTCATCTGAAACAAGAATGAGTGTACTACAAAGCCAGGGAAATTGCTATTGCTTTTTTATTAATTTTTGCAGGAAAACCATGAAAATTCTGTGAACGGAAGCATTTTTTGTGAGGATGGGAAGGGAAATAGCCCCATGAAAAAGGGTTAACCATAGAAACTTAATAATTTTTATAAAAAATAATCTCGTAAACAGGATTATTTTGTGTTAAAATGAAGAATTGTAAAATTTAGTAACAGTCCAGACAGGTCTGCGCGTTCACCGCGCTGACCGTACGAAACCGTAATGGTCGCGGGCATACGGCCCATTGCGCAGCAATTCTAAATGGCCGTATGCCGTAACAGTTCAAGGGGTATCTGAACTGTTACCCCCAGCCAGGAAGGAAGGCAGACAACAACCAGAAACTTCTTGACAACCAGGCAAAAGTGTGCTATGATAAATCCATTCTAAACAGAAAACACCAATCCGGCATTCTGTCATTCCGGTTCTGTTTCCCAGTACATCGCCGTATCAGATTCACTGGCCATGCCCTCCGGTCATATCCTAGATTATATTTTTTAATGTCAGGAGCCCTTATGTTAGAAACCGCATCTGTTCTGACTTCCCTCCACTATCTGTATCTGGCTGGGGTGATTGTCATTCTCATGGTTATGGTTCTCCGCAAAGATACCCCCGGAGTCTGTATCCTGTTTCTGTTTCTTCTGGGCGCGGCCGGTACCCACAGCATAGCCGGAGGCATCCAGACAGTGTTCAGTGCCATGCTGTTGGCAGCCAAGGAATTCATGGAGGTCATTGCCACCATTGCCCTGGTCACGGCCCTGTCCCGGTGTCTCAGCGACTTGGGCAGTGACTATCTGCTGATGCGCCCCATGTCCCGGGTCATGAACCGCCCGGATCTGACCTGGTGGATTCTGGGTCTTACCATGTTTGTGTTTTCCCTGTTTTTGTGGCCCTCCCCTTCCGTGGCCCTGGTAGGCGCCATCATGCTTCCCTTTGCAGTCCGTGCCGGACTGAATCCCCTGACCGCAGCCATGGCCATGAACCTGTTCGGCCATGGGTTCGGACTCAGCTATGACCTGGTGATCCAGGGGGCGCCTGCCATCTCCGCAGGCGCAGCCGGCATCACCACCAGCCAGGTCCTGACAGAAGGACGTCCGGTCTTCCTGGCCATGGGCATTGCCACGGTTCTTGCCGCTTATGTACTGAACCGGAAGCAGATTTCCCTGGCGGCCGGCCCGGCAGACTTCCAGACCGGCTCCCAGACCACTGGCCCGGACCGTCCCCGGACCGGCTCCCAGGCCACCGGCCAGGTCGACTCCCGGACCGGCTCCCAGGCCACCGGCCAGAACCACCCCCGGACCGGCTCCCGCCCTGCCCTTATCCTGGCCATTGCCACTCCCCTGGCCTTCCTGGCGGATATTGCTGCCATGCTGGTCCTGGGTCTGCGGGGCGGAGACGCCACCAGCCTGGTCTCCGGCACGGCGGTTCTCCTGATGTGTCTGGGCTCGGTTCTGGCATTCCGGAAGGAAGCCCTTGAAAAGGTTACCGGATATCTGACCGACGGCTTTCTCTTTGCCATCCGGATCTTCGCTCCGGTGATTGCCATCGGCGCCTTCTTCTTCCTGGGCGGGGAGGGCATCTCCACCATCCTGGGCGGAAAAGAGCTTTCCGCCATTCTGGGAACTGCCTCCACCGGCGGGATCATGAACGACTGGGCCGTATGGCTTGCCTTTCATGCCCCCTTAAACAAATACCTGATCGCGGCCATCCAGCTGGCTGTGGGGGCACTTACCGGCCTGGACGGCTCCGGCTTCTCAGGACTGCCCCTTACCGGCGCCCTGGCCAGAACCTTTGGCACGGCTGTGGGAGCCTCTGTCCCGGTGCTGGCTGCCTTGGGCCAGATCGGAGCCGTCTTTGTAGGCGGCGGCACCATCGTCCCCTGGGGGCTGATCCCGGTAGCCGCCATCTGCAATGTAAGCCCCCTGGAGCTGGCCCGGAAGAATCTCCTGCCGGTGCTCACAGGCTTCCTGTGTGCCTTCATTGCAGCCTGTCTGCTTCTGTAACCATACCGGGACAGCCGTCTCTGACCAGGGACCGTCCCGGCAGTTTCTCTCTGTCAGGCAGAGACCGGGCAGGGTCCCGGCAGCCTCTGCATCTTCGAAAGGAGTCATATAACTATGTGCGGCATATCCGGATTTTTCCACCCCCAGCGGGATTTTACCAAGGAAAAAGACCGTTACCTGGCCATTCTGGATTCCATGAACCAGGCCCAGCGCAGACGGGGGCCGGACCGCCAGGGAACCTTCCTGGCCAGCCACGGGGGCCTGGCCCAGGCGCGGCTGGAGATCGTGGATCTGGTCACCGGCCAGCAGCCCATGTCCAAAACCCTGGACGGCCATACCTGGACCATTGTCTACAATGGGGAGCTGTACAATACCCATGAACTTCGGCAGGATCTGTCGGACCGGGGCTACACCTTTGACACTGCCAGCGACACGGAGGTCCTTCTCACCGCCTACCTGGAATACGGCCCGGACTTTCCGAAGCTTCTCAACGGCATCTTTGCCTTTGCCATCCTGGACCCGGTGAAAAACTGCCTGCTTCTGGGCCGGGACCGGGCCGGGGTCAAGCCTCTGTTTTACACTGTTCTGGATGACCTGGTGGTATTTTCCTCGGAAATCAAAGGCCTGCTCTGCTGGCCCAGGTTCCGTCCGGTTCTGGACCGTGACGGACTCAACGAAATCTTCAGCCTGGGACCTGCCAGAACCAGCGGCTGCGGCGTGTTCCGGGACGTAAAAGAGGTACTTCCCGGCCACTGGCTTCTGGCCTCTGACAGCGGCATCCGCCAGACAGCCTACTGGAAGCTGGAAAGCCGTCCCCATGAAGACAGCTATGAAGAGACTGTGGAAAAGACTGCCTTCCTGATCGAAGATTCCGTCCGGCGGCAGATGGTCTCTGATGTTCCCATCTGCACCTTTTTGTCCGGCGGCGTGGATTCCAGCCTGGTATCCGCCTTGTGCGCCCGGGAACTGAAGAAAAAGAACCAGCAGCTTACCACCTTTTCCTTTGATTTTGCCGGAAACCAGGAGAACTTCCAGGCCAACGACTTCCAGCCCTCCCAGGACCGCCCCTATGTGGAAAAAATGGTCCGGTACCTGGACTCGGACCATCATTTTCTGGAGTGTGATACCCGGACCCAGGCAGAGCTTCTGGAAGCCTCCGTCCTGGCCCACGACCTGCCGGCCATGGCGGATGTGGACTCTTCCATGCTCTACTTCTGCTCCCTGGTAAGCCCTTACTGCAAGGTGGCCCTGACCGGGGAATGTGCCGACGAGATATTCGGAGGCTATCCCTGGTTTCACAAGGAAGCCTGCTTCCAGGCAGAGACATTTCCCTGGACCATGGACTTAAAGGCACGCCAGGTGCTTCTGGACGACGGATTTCTGGCTGACCTTGGCATGGAGGAATATGTGCACAATGCCTACCAGACCTCCCTGGCCCAGGTTCCTGTCCTTTTCGGCGAGTCACCTGTGGAGGCGCGCCGCCGGGAGATCTCCTATCTGAATCTGCGCTGGTTCATGCAGACCCTGTTAAACCGCATGGACCGGACCAGTATGTACAACGGTCTGGAGGCCCGGGTGCCCTTTGCCGACCACCGGATCATGGAATATCTCTGGAACGTGCCCTGGGACATGAAGGCCAGGGACGGCATTGTCAAGAACCTGCTGCGGCAGGCCGGCTGCGGGAAACTGCCGGAGGAGATTCTCTTCCGCCGCAAATCCCCCTATCCCAAGACCTACGACAAAGGCTATGAAGCCCTGCTGGCCCGGAAGGTGCAGGAAATCGCGGAGGATTCCGCTTCCCCGGTTATGGCATTTCTGGACAAAAAGAAAATCCGCCGGTTCCTGGCCAGTCCCTCGGACTACGGGAAACCCTGGTACGGCCAGCTCATGGCAGCCCCCCAGATGATGGCCTATGTGATCCAGACCGATTTCTGGTTAAGAACCTACCGCCCGGAAATTGTGTAAGCCAGACACGGCACCTGGTACATCGCTGCTGCCCGGGAATTAATCCAACGGTGCACCAGCCCATTGCCTACGGAAATAAATAGGGCCGGAAGCACCCGGCCCAGACGAAAGGAGCAAAAGAAAATGCTGAAAAAATGTACATTTCTGTTCTGTCTGTTCCTGCTGACCCTGACCGCCTGCTTCCCCGGATATGCCGGGGAACCGGCCGGGCCGGGAACTTCTGCCCTGCCTTCTGCCCGGTCCCATGGGCGGCTGCTTACAGGTACAGAGAACACCGGTTCCCTTCTGGTTCCGGCCTTTGTCCGGTTCGAAGCCGGGGAAA
Organism: uncultured Lachnospiraceae bacterium; assembly: GCA_910577765.1. Lineage (GTDB taxonomy): Bacteria > Bacillota > Clostridia > Lachnospirales > Lachnospiraceae > Brotaphodocola. The sequence continues at coordinate 10,104 of CAJTOV010000047.1, read as the reverse complement.
TCCTCCGGTTCTCCAGTACCGGGGAATACTACCGTTTTTTCGAGGAATACCTGATCCAGTACCGTCTGGAAGACTTAAAAGGCGGCTATGTTCTGAAAGGACAGGCCCTTTCCATTCCCGAAGAAAGGAAATATGACCGGGAGGCTGTCCGGCTGGCCATTCTGGAACGCTTTCCCCCTGCGGAAGATCCGGACCCCCGGCAGACCATAGATGAGGTCTGCCGCCAGATCCGGGACACCATCCGGTATGACAAGGCTGCCTCCGGCCTGACCGTAAAAGAAGCCCTGGATGCCGGCAAAGGCGTATGCTGGCATTATGTAAAAATCGCGGACGTGGTTCTGGAGCAGGCCGGAATTCCCACGGAGATCATCCACGGCTCTGCCAGAGGCATTCCCCACATGTGGCTGAAATGCCGGACCGGGGACCAGGAGATTCTTGCAGACCCCCAGACAGGCATCCTTCCGGCTCCTGACTATGATGCCTGGTATCTGCCCTATCCGTATCTTAAGGTACTGCGCCAGAATCCCCTTTCCCAAACAGCTCCCTGACCCGGACAAGCCGGAACCTGAATTTTCCATCTTTGCGCAAAAAATTGCCGGCAAGTGCCTAAGGGGTTCCTGTCCTGTCCTGCCCGGTTCCTCCGCTCTCCTTCCACAGCTCCGCCTCCCGGTGCCAGCCGAAAATCCTGGGAGACAGGCAGTAAGCCACACCGATGCCCAGTCCGATGGCCACGGCTGTCTTAAAGCTGGTAAGACCGTAGGAAAGGGCAGTCCGGGTATCTCCCATAATGGTATAATGGGCCGTATAGTAGATTCCGGCCCCCGGCACCAGGGTGAAGATCCCGGAGGTAAGAAACAGGGTGGTGGTGGCTTTATAAAACCGGGCCAGATACCGGGAACAGACCGACAGCACGGTGCTGGCCACGAAGACCGCTGCCGCCGGGGTGCCGTTGAGGCCGCAGACTGCCAGATACACGGCCCACCCCAGAAGCCCTACTGCCCCGCAGGGCATCAGATACCTTCCCGGGGTACCAAACAGCACGGCAAAGGAAACGGTTCCCACAAAAGCGGCCAGTAACTGAAACAAAGATTCCCTCATGTTTTTTCTCCTTATATACCTTTTCCGCTACCCCAGTACCATGGCTGCCACGCCCACCCCGATGGCGATTCCCCCGGCTGTCATCAGCGCGTCCGCCAGACGCACCAGTCCGGCCAGATAGTCATTTTCCAGGAAATTGCGGAAAGAATTGGTCAGGGCAATCCCCGGCACCAGGGGAAAGATGGCGCCGATGGTGATCTGGTCCAGCTTGTGTCCCATTCCCATCCGGTGCAGCAAAATGCAGGCGGAAGCCGCCACAATGCTGGAGGCAATGGTGCACATGATCCTGGGAAGGGACAGCCTGGGGATCAGGTACAGAAGGAACAGGTAGAGAATCACCCCTGCAAGAAACGCCGTAACGGAATCATAGAGGCTTCCTCCGAACAGATAGCAGAAGCCTCCGCTTCCAAACCCGGCTCCCAGAATCTTCATCCGGTTCCCATAGGATTCCATGGTGCTGATCCGCTCCAGCTCCTGCCGGATTGCATCCGGGTCCCTAAATCCTGCCACGATCCGGCGGGACAGGGTGTTTAAGGCTTCCAGCCTGCATATACTCACCGGGGACAGGGAGATATACTGGACGTGGCAGGAGTAAGTCTGCCCCTCTGCCAGCATGGATGCAAAGATCCCGTTGGCAATGACAAAGGCATGAAAATTCTCCAGTCCCAGGGAATGGGCCGTATAGCGCATCACATCCCCGGTACGGAAAATCTCTCCGCCGTTTTCCAGCATCTCCCGTCCCAGTTCCGTCACCAGCTCAAAATATTTTCTCTGGCTGACTGCGGTTTCCGGATGGCTCATAAAGCCTCCGACCTTCGGATGCACGCATCCACCGCCTCCATGACGGCTCCCCGGAAGCCTCTGGCCTCCAGCACGGAAACTGCCTCAATGGTGGTTCCTTTGGGCGAGCACACCATATCCTTCATGGCTCCGGGATGCATCCCGGTCTCCAGAAGCATTTTCGCGCTTCCAAGCACCGCCTGCTGGGCAAACCGGTAGGCCTGGGCCCTGGGCATTCCTCCCATGACCGCCGCGTCGGCCATGGCCTCCACCAGCATGCACACATAAGCCGGGGAGCTGCCGCTGACCCCTACCACCGCATCCATCATGGATTCCGGCACTTCCTCCGCCTTGCCGAAGCTGTTGAACATATCCATGACCCTTTGAAGCTCCTCCCGGGTCACATATTCGTTGGCGCTGACCGCGGACATGGATTCCAGCACCATGGCAGCCACATTGGGCATCACCCGCACCAGCCTGGTCCGGGCCGGGAACAGGGCGGCCAGTTCTGCCAGGGTCCGGCCTGCCGCAATGGAGACCACCAGGGTATCCTTTGCCACCTGGTCCCGGAAGGTATCCACCGCGTCAGCCAGATACTGGGGCTTCACCGCCAGAATCACGGTCCGGCTTTCCCGGACCGCGGCAGCATTGTCGCAGGTACCGCTGATTCCTGTCTTCTCACAGAATTCCCGGAACTGGTTTTCCCGCAGATCCGTAATCACCAGCTCCTGGGGCTTTAACAGCCCCTTTTCCAGGATTCCCGATGCGATTGCTTTTCCCATATTGCCGCTGCCAACAATACATAACTCTTTCATGTTCTGTCATTCCCCTTTCCTGCTTTTGGTTCCTGGACAGTATACCACAGTTCCGTCCTCTGCTGCAATCGGACTTGAAAAATCTTTCCCCAGGAACCCCGGTTCCACCACGGTCATATGATACAATATACCGTTTGCATCAGCAATCAAACAGAAAGGATCTTTTATGTATATTGATAAAAACCGCCTGACCCTTACCAGCCCTGCTGCCGGCACCGTGAACATGGCCCAGCTGCCGGAAGAAGCCGGGACCGTACCGGAGTCCGGGGACAATTCCCCGGGATTTGCCCCCATTTCCCCGGACACTCCTTCCTGGGGACCGCCCTCCGGCAGTGACGATTCTCCCGGGTTCGCCCCCATTTCCCCGGACACCCCCTCCTGGGGACCGCCTTCCGGCGATGACAATTCCCCCGGCTTCTTCCCCATTTCCCCGGACACCCCCTCCTGGGGACCACCTCCCGGAAACGGCGGCGGCAATGGCGGCAGCGGCGGAATCACCGGCGGGATCATCGTAGGCCCCATTGTGGTTCCCGGCCGGCCCATCTGCCCCGGCTGTTCTCCCGGCAGCCAGTCTGCCAACATCCGCTTCCTCCACGGGGCGGTAAACCAGCCTGCGGTCAATGTGCAGGTGGGAGGCCTTACCTTCATCAACCATATGCAGTATGGTAATGTGACTCCCTACTACCTGGACAATGCCAACCGGAACGTCCAGATTGTCATCACCAGTGCCCAGACCGGCTATACCCTGTACCAGGGAGTCTTCCGCTTTGCCGGCAACACGGCCTACACCCTGGCCATTGTCAATGACGGCTCCGGCATCTCCCTGTTAACCGTGACGGATCTTCCCTGCAATGCCAGGAATTCTGCCTGCCTGCGGGCCGTGAACCTGTCGCCCAACAGCGGCCCCGTAGATATCTTCCTGTCCGGCTACGGGCGCATCTTCCAGCGGGTAAACCAGCTTTCCGCCACCGAGTACCGGAATGTGAACCAGGGAAGCTACCGGGCCTCGGTATCCGAAGCCCTGCCCTGCGCCGGCAACAGCTCCGTGATCGTTGCCAACGAGTATGTGGAGTGCAACAACACCCGCATCGCCATCATGGACACGGCTGCCGTGAATCTGATGGCCGGAGTCACCTACACCCTGTATATCATCGGCCTGGCCTACCAGTTCCCGGCAGTCCAGGTGCTTCCGGTAGAAAGTGACCTGATCTATTAGAAACCGGACGGAACCGTCCCGCACCCGGAGCTGAGTCTGGCCGCCGCATCCCCGGCAGCCTCCATCAGATACGCCTGAAGCTCTTCCCTGGGACCGGGAAGCTTCTCCACCATCCTGTACACGGCCGTTTCAAACCGGACCATGACCCATGTCCGGTCATGGTCCGGAAATACGGTTCCGGCAGGTATCCGGCCTTCCTGCCCGGAGTCCGGCTCTGTCCATGGCATCCTCCTGCCTGATCAGCCGTCCTTTTCCATCATGATCTCCAGAATCGTCTGGTCCGTCTGAACCATGGCGGCGCTGGCTGCCGTGGCCGCAGACACACCGCAGCCGCAGGTGGCGGAAAGCTTTCCGGTAAAGCATTTGATGTACACATTCAGGGTGTGGGAAAATGCCAGGGCCTTCACCAGCTGCTCCCTGGATGCCTGGACATGGTCTGCCATTTCCACCACCGGAAGAATGGCGGTCAGGCCATGGTTGCCGCTTCCCGCGCTGCTCATAACCGCGTAGGGACAGCCGCTCATGCGCCCCTCCGCACTGGCTGCCACCCGTACCATGGTCCGGCTGAACAGATTGTCCCCCATGGTATCCGCGGCAAGCTGTTTCTGAAGGGCGGAGGCGATTCCGATGCCCATTCTGTGCTCCAGGCCGTAATCCGCCAGCTTTCCGTTCATCTCCATCCCCTCCAGCATCCAGGCCAGTTCCTCCTGGCTGCACCCGTCTACCAGGGCCCGGATCTGGGCCACGGCCTTTTGTGCCGCTTCCCCGGTGAGATCCTCCAGAAGCTGAAGGCCTTTCTTGGGATTCCCCAGGCAGGCACCCAGGGCTGCCGCGTATTTTAAGCCCACCCGGTCAAAGCCGGGAATCCCTACGCTCATACCGTTTTTGTAGATGCCGGGATTCACCTCCACCTTGATGGAAACAATGTCCCCGCCAATGGCATGGCTGGCATCGGCCGCCGCCAGGGCCACACATACCGGCTCCGTACAGCCCAGGGCAGGAACCACCTCCTGGCGGAGCAGGTCCAGTAATTCTGTCTTGCTGATCATGGTATTCTCCTCTCTTATCCGTACTTTCAGGGAACCGCGGGCCAGTGTTCCCCGGTTTCCTGAAGGTATCTGTCTACCGTTCCGGTATTGCCGGAGCGGCTGTATCATTACAATTTAACAGCAAAAACCATGTCAGCTTTCCGGTCGTATGTCCGAAAAGCTCCCGCCTAGGGCGGACAGGAAGCTGCAATGAAAATCCCCTTGTGGAAATCCCCGTAATATGAGAAAATGGTTAAATAAATGGTTGAACTGGAGAAAGTTATGAAAAAAAACGTATTTCGGTTGTCAGTCTGGACCCCAGGGCCGGGCGGTCCTACGGCAAAGATGTGGAAAGCCTGTTTGGCCCCTATGCGGATATATCCGTCTACAATGTCCAGGACGGATCTGCCATGGGAGTCCTGCCCAGGGCAGACCTGTTCGTGGTGTCCACCGATGCCTACGGTTCCGCAGAGGAAGTGGCCCGCCATGTGCCCATGGACTGCCAGATCATGGCCGTGGAGGTCTCCTTCCGCTGGAGCGAGCTCCGGAAGCTGAAGGAGATTCCTGCCGGAACCAGGGTCCTGTTCGTCAATATGACCCAGACCATGGCCCGGGAGGCCATCACCCAGCTGAACCAGATGGGCATCAATCATCTGCATCTGATTCCCTTTTATCCCGGCGCCCCGCCCCAGGAGGATGTCCGCATTGCCGTGACCCCCGACGAAATGCGCTATGTGCCGGAGCGCATCCAGACAAAGATCAATTTAGGCCAGAGGGCCTGCACATCCGGCATGATGATCGAGATCGCCCTGCGGCTGGAGCTGGAATATCTGCTGGAGACCCCTGCCTTTCAGGAGTATTTCCGCAGTATTGCCACCAGCAATTACAGCTTTGACCAGATGTTTGCCAAGTCCGTCCGTCTGGAAAGCCAGTTTCACATTCTCATGGAAATTCTGGAGGAAGGGGTCATCGGCGTCAATGTCAGCGTGGAGGTGGTCCCGGTCCTGCGCCAGGACACCTGCATCGGGGCCTTTGCCATTCTCCAGCGGTTCCAGGACATGGAAGCCCGGCAGAATGAACTGCGCAAGCAGCTGTCCCACAAGGGCCACGTGGCCAAATACGGGTTCCGGGACATTATCGGCAGCTCCCAGGCCATTCTCCAGGCCAAGGAGATTCTGAAGCGGATGGCTGCCAGCGAAAGCCCGGTGCTGCTGATCGGGGAGACCGGCACCGGCAAGGAGCTGTTCGCCCATGCCCTCCACCAGGCCTCCCGCCGCAGCAAAGAGCCTTTTGTGCCGGTAAATGTGGCGGCTTTTCCGGAAAATCTTCTGGAAAGCGAGCTGTTCGGGTACGAGGAAGGCGCCTTTACCGGAGCCAGAAAAGGAGGACGTCCGGGACTTCTGGAATTTGCCCACAAGGGCACCCTGTTTCTGGACGAGGTGGAAGGCATGAGCCCCCTGCTCCAGGTAAAGCTACTCAGGGTCCTCCAGGAAAAGGAGCTGATGCGGGTAGGCGGCAGCCGGCTCATCACCATTGACGTGCGCATTGTGGCTGCCACCAACGAGTCCCTGGAGCAGAAGGTGGAGGAAGGCACCTTCCGGCGGGATCTTTACTACCGGCTTAACACCCTGCCCATTATGATCCCGCCCCTGGCCCGGCGGGAAGACGACATATTTCTTCTGATCGACCATTTCCGGGAGCTTCTTGGAGGAGACTTTGACCTGACCAGGCCGGTCCAGGAGTTTCTGAAAGAATACCCCTGGCCGGGAAACATCCGGGAACTGCGCAATGTGGTGGAATACTTTATCTACACCGGCCACAGGCACATCGGTCTGGAGGACCTGCCTCCCACTGTGTTCCGCCACAGCCAGCCCAGGCTCCGGCCCGTAATGGCCTCCGGTGCCGGGGCTGTGGTCCCGGACTTCCAGGCACCGGTCCCCGCTCCCCGGGAAACACCCTACAGCCAGGTGTTCCGGTTTGTCCTGGGGGAGCTTTACGCTGCCTCGGAAGAAGGCATCTCCCTGGGAAGGGAGACCCTTCTTTCCAGGGCCAGAGCCTGCCACCTGCCTACCTCCCAGCAGGAAATCCGTTCCGTCCTGGCCGGACTGGCTGACCAGGGACTGGCCAGGGTTACCCGGGGCCGGGGCGGCAGCCGGCTGACGCCGGAGGGACGCAGGCGGTGGGAGGATCTCCAGGCCTCCGGACAGAACTTGCCGCCGGAATTTTGAACGGCTTTTGCCCGGCAGGGCGGCAGACTCCCTATTCTGGACAAGGCCGGTACTGTTTCGAAAACAGTTCCTCTGGTTTATGGGCGGCTGTATCGGGTCCCCGCAGACCGGAGGATTTTTTTTCGGAACATCTTCCGGGAACATCCATATCGTTGTATTTTTCCGTTTTATTCCATCTTAATTGGTTAAATTATACGTTTTATCTGTTTGAACTGGTTATATTTCTTTCTCCCCGGACTTCCCGGCTTCCTGTTCCGGTCTCTCTCCTTTCCCTCCCACTCCTGCTTCTCATTCCGCAATTATATTTAGGAAAGGACTCTGGCAAAAATATTTTTTTCTCCTGCTCCCCACTCTTTGGCACGCTTTTTGCTCATTAAAAAGATATCCGCACAGGCCGGAAACGATCCCTGGCTTCCCGCCGGGAACAGCCCCGGCGGCTTCCAGACAGACGGACCTGTGCACACCATGAGAGGAGCAGACAACATGAAGTATGATTTTGACCAGGTAATTGACCGCAGCGCCAACCGCGCAGCCAAGTATGACGAACGGATCAAGAAGTTCGGAACCAGCGACGTGATCCCCCTGTGGGTAGCGGACATGGACTTCCCCACGGCCCAGCCCATTATCGACGCCATGAAGCGGCGGGCCGAGGAAGGGATCTGGGGCTACACCTCCCGCCCGGACAGCTACTTTGACGCCATCTGCGGCTGGCAGCAGCGCCGCAACGGATGGACCATTGACCGGAATCTGGTAAGCTGGTCCCTGGGTGTGGTTCCCGCCCTGTCGGCCCTGGTAAAGCTGTTCAGCCAGCCCGGAGACAAGGTGATGATCCAGACCCCGGTGTACTCGGAATTCTACGATGTGGTGGAAGCCTGGGACCGGGTGGTGCTGGAGAACCGGCTGGTGGAGCAGGACGGCCAATGGACCATTGACTTTGACGACTTTGAGAAAAAAGCCAGAGAGGTAAAAATCTTCCTGCTGTGCAGCCCCCACAATCCCCTGGGCATTGTCTGGACCAGGGAGCAGCTTGGGAAAATGGTGGACATCTGCATTGCCAACCAGGTCCTTCTGGTCTCCGATGAGATCCATTCCGACCTGGTATTCCACGGGAAAAAGCACCTTCCCACAGCCATGGTCTCCGATGCAGCCGCCCGGAATATCATCAGCTGCATTTCCGGCACCAAGACCTTCAACCTGGCCGGACTCCAGGCATCCACCACGGTGTTCCCCAGCCTGGAGATGAAGGAGCGGTACGACCGGTTCTGGATGAACATGGACATCCACCGGAACAATGCCTTCAGCTCCGTGGCCATGGAGACGGCTTTCAACGAAGGGGAGGAATGGCTGGAACAGCTTCTGACCTATCTGGAAGGCAACTTTGAATATGTGCGGTCTTTTTGTGAAGACCACATTCCCCAGATCCGGGTCAATGTTCCCGACGCCACCTACCTGATGTGGCTGGACTGCCGGGACCTGGGCATGGACAATGAGACCCTGCGGGATTTCATGATCCACAAGGCCGGACTGGGATTAAACGAGGGATACACCTTCGGCAGAAGCTTAACCGGCTACATGCGCCTCAATGCCGCCTGCCCCAGAAGCATTTTAAGACAGGCCATGACCCGGCTGAAAGAAGCCGTTGACGCGCTGCACACAGACAGTTAAAGAAAGGGGACCTTTACATATGAACGTGAAAAAAATATGGGACAGCTATAAATTCCCGTTACTTCTCCTGGGCGGTATCTTTACCGGAGCCATTCTGGGAAAGATTCTGGGCAGCCTGGTGTGCACCTTTATTGTCACCGGCGGCTTCGCCGCTGCCCTGGTTCTGGTTGTGGTCAATATCTGGCCTCCGGCTGCCAACACGGCCATTGCCATGGGCGCTTCGGAAATGGCGGAAGCCTCCAGCATCAGCGACATGATCGCAGGCTCCCTGACGGTCAATGATTTCAGCGGCCTTATGAGCCGCAGCAACATGCTTCCCATCATTGTATTCGCCATTATGTCCGGCTTTGCCGTGGCCAAATGCGGCGGTGAGGAAAGCTGGGTATCTCCCGGATGCTGAAGCACATTTTCAACCCGGCGGTAACGGCCTTTGCCACCCAGAGCTCCGTAGCCACCCTTCCGGTAAACATGGAAGCCTGCAAAAAAATCGGCGTCCCGGAAGACATCAGCAACATCGTGCTTCCCATGGGTGCCACCATGCACATGGACGGCTCCGTTCTGTCCGCAATCACAAAAATCGCCTTCCTGTATGGGGTTTTCCAGATTCCCTATACCGGGGTGGGAACCTATGCCATGTCCATTGTGGTGGCGATCTTAAGCGCATTCGTGCTGTCCGGAGCCCCCGGCGGCGGCCTGGTAGGTGAGATGCTGATTGTCAGCTTGTTCGGATTCCCGGCAGAGGCATTTCCCCTGATCGCCACCATCGGATTCCTGGTGGACCCGGCGGCAACCTGCTTAAATGCCAGCGGAGACACCATTGCCTCCATGATCATTGCCCGCCTGGTGGAAGGAAAGGACTGGCTGGAGCGGCGGATCGCTTCCGGTCAGGTGGAAGCATAGTCAATGTAACATATTTTAATTAAAAGTTTCCCAATCTGTCGGACTATAGACTTCCGACAGACTGGTTTGCATCTTTCCTTGGCCGTCCCCGTGGGCGTTTTGGCTTAGGATCAGGATCCTTTGGTTTCGGTTTGCGCCCCCGTTTTTTCGGCTCTGGTCTCGGCGCTGGCTCTGACAGTCCAAGAGCTTCCAGCTCTTCAAATACACATTGGAGGGTATGTACCCAGCAGCCATCATCTGACTTTGGGACAGCAGGCGCATCCGTCTTCCGCCATGCTGAGGAAAGATCATCCATAAGGTCGCCATAAGTCATTTTGTCAAGCAGCCCAGCCTGCCTTGCCTTACGGACAATGCGGCAGGTGGCCACAGTGGAT
>CAJTOV010000046.1 GCA_910577765.1 uncultured Lachnospiraceae bacterium | reverse complement strand
CAAGCCAGCTTGACGTCTGTTTTCGTCCAGTTTTCCCCGCCCCGTGAACTGTAACTTCCTATCACTATACCCCAGCCATAAGAAAATGTAAAGCTTGGTTTTGATGAAAATATGTGGTAAACTGTTACACATATTATAGATGATAAGGAGGATTCCCATGATTCGCTGCTGCATTTTTGACCTTGACGGAACCTTGCTGGACACATTAAAGGCCCTGACCCGCACCACCAGCCTGGTGCTGGAGCATTTTGGCTATGGGCCGGTAGATGAGGACCATATAAAACAGTTTGTGGGAGATGGATATAAGAACCAGATGAAGCGGGCCCTGCGCTATAGCGGAGATGAAGAACTGGTGCATTTTCAGGAAAGTCTGCCTCTCTATATGGAACTTTTTGCAGAAAACTGCATGTATCAGGTAAAGCCCTATGACGGAATCCGGGAGCTTCTGGAAGCCTTGAAGAGCCGTGGAATCTCCATTGCCGTTCTGTCCAACAAGCCCCATGCACGCACGGTTGAGAATATTGAAACGATCTTTGGGAAAGGATATTTTGATTATGTGGCAGGGGAGCAGCCGGGGATTCCCAGAAAGCCTGACCCGGCAGGAGTCAGGAGAATTCTGGACCGGTTCCGGGTAAAGCCGGAGGAATGTCTGTATTTCGGCGATACCAGTACCGACATGCAGACCGGCCTGGGGGCCGGTCTGGTGACGGTAGGGGTGACCTGGGGATTCCGGGACAGGACGGAGCTGGAAAGCTTTCATCCCCAGTACGTGATCAGTGACCCCAGGGAAGTGTTTGGGAAAATTTTGTGCTAGTACATCGCTGCACTAATTCCCCACATTCTTATAAGCCTCCCAGCTCAGCTTCTTATTGCCGCTGGGGTCCAGAAGACCGAAGGCATAGTTTTCCTGGAGCAGCTCAGGTACATCCGTTAAGCGGTTCAGCATAAATGCCTCCACATGGGGATTGGCAGCCGCGGCCTGGTAGGCTTCCACAATACACTGGGCCTGCAATTCCTGGCACTCGCCTCCATGGGCCGGGGACTGGGAGGTGAAGCCCTGCTCGGAGAGAATCAGGTGGCGGGGGACACCGGCAGGGGACAGCATATCTGCCTGGTCCATATAGTCTGTGAGAATGTGCAGGTTCTTCAGATTGATAATGTAGGTATTGGCCTTCTCCTGGGCGTGGCGGTCATCGGTGAAGATGGGATTGTCAAATTCTTCCGGATAAGCATGCCAGGCGATGCCGTAATCCGTATCCCGCAGCAGGTTGTTGAGCCTGGGCATCATGTCCATGGCACCGTACTTGAAGCCCTCTACCTGGCCCACATTCCAGCGGAAGTCAAAGGGAATATAGACCCGGGCCAGACGGTTGGAGGATTTGATCACATCATACCAGGTGCGGAAGGCAGTTGCGTAATGGGTGCAGTAGGTATCAAGATCCATGGGACCGATGTAGTTCCAGGCCTGTCCGTCGTTGATTTCATTGCCAATGACCCAGTTGGATACCAGATTGTGGAATCTGCCCACCACACGGCCGGCCACCTCCCGGGTGGCCTGGACGCCTTCCTCAGTCAGGGTATTGAAGGCATAGTAGCTGGCGCCGGAAGGCTGGGATACGGGAAGCAGGTCCGGGTTATAGGAGGCAGCCGGGAAATCATTGAGAACAATGACCGTTACCGAGAGGCCGGCTCTCTTCATGGCATTAAGGAAGCTGTCATAGGCAGTCATCATGTTGGACTGGTAGGCCCAGGACATGGGAAAATTGGTAATGACCTGGGAGACGCCCAGCTCGGCGGCTTTGGCAACCTCAGACTCGCTGCTGAGGAGTACTCCCTTAATATTGGCAGGTTCCTTGTAGTAGTCCGCAAAAGCCGGCACAGGTGTTGCGGCACAGACGGCTGCCGCAGTAAGGACTGCTGTAATCTGTTTCAGGATTTTCATGTTTCAATTCCTCCTTCTTTTGGTAAACATAAAGCACGGTAAGATTTATAACCTGATTTTATGGCAGTTTCTGCATAACTGTCAAGCAGGAATGTTCCGGCCTGCAGGGCGGGGAAAACCGGACAAGAAGATTTCTTCCATAAATAGTAACATTTTAACAGGGAAAAAGGCGCAGGAATCCAAACTTTTTACTTGATTAATTAGAAAAAAGGGTTATAATGAATAATTGTTAGAAGTTTTATATTTATGCATTTCACATGCAACTTTATAAACTTAAGCTTTATGAGGAGGATTATTATGAAGAAGAAATGTCTGGCACTGGCACTGGCAGCCTGCATGGCTGCATCCATGACTGCATGCGGCGGCTCAAAGGCGCCGGAAACAACGGCTGCTGCAACCTCAGCCGCCACCGAAAAAGCAGCGGAAGAGACCACCACTGAAGCAGAAGGAGCCTCAGAGGCAGATACCACAGAGGCAGCCGCGGCAGCGGAGATTACCACGGTTACAGAGGGCAAGCTGACGGTGGCTACCAGCCCGGACTTTGCTCCCTATGAATTTTATGCAATCGGTGAGGACGGGACACCGGCCCTGGCAGGCTTTGACATGGCCCTGGCACAGTATATTGCCGATTACCTGGGCCTGGAGCTGGAAGTGGTTACCGTGGACTTTGACGGAGTGCTCAGTGAGCTTCAGACCAAGTCCGTGGACCTGGGTATGGCAGGCCTGTCCCCGGACCCCAAGCGTGAGGGAATCATGGATTTCTCCGACCTGTACTACATGGGCGGCCAGTCCCTGGTGACGGTAAAGGCCAATGCAGATACCTACAATACCTTTGAAGCCATCAACAAGCCGGAGGTATCCGTAGGAGCCCAGATCGGTTCCATCCAGATGGACCTGGCTACCACCAACAGCCCGGATGCAGACATTGTGGCACTTCCCAAGGTGACGGACATTATTTCCGAGCTGCTGGCAGGCAAGATGGATGCCGCCTACATTGAGACCGATGTGGCCAAGAGCTACCAGAAGAACTATCCGGACCTGGAGATCGTCATGGAAGTTCCCTACGAGATGGAAGGTTCTGCCATCGGTGTCTGCAAGGGCAACGAGGCTCTGCTGGCCGGAGTCAACGAGGCCATTGCCAAGGCGCTGGAGGACGGCACCATGGAGCAGTTTATCGCAGAGGCCAATGAGCTGGCTTCCGGAGAGAAGTACGAAGGACTTCTGGACGACGCAGGCAATGCACAGAGTAACTAATCCCATTCAGGCTTCACAGATTCTGTGAAGCCTGAAAATACATACTGGATGCTGTTTATACGTACCCTTCCTCCAGGAGGGGGTCTGAATATTCGTTACTGCTTACGGGTTATCCGGCATCCCCTTTTGGAAAGGAGCGCTTCCATGGAATCATTTATCCAGGCTGATAATTTTGCGAAAATCCTGCCTTATGCCAAGCTGTTCCGGCAGGGTATGCAGGTTACGGTTCTGCTGTCCCTGTTTACGGTGGCCATTGGCTTCTGCATTGCCCTTGTGCTGGCCCTGATGCGGCTGTCCAATGTCCGGCCGTTCCGTGCCCTTGGCATTGACAAGGACGGACACCAGCGGGAGACAGGTCTCCTGGCGTGGATCAGTTATTTCAATCCTCTGGATTTTCTGGCTACAGCCTATGTGGAGATACTCCGGTCCACGCCGGTGATCGTCCAGGTATTTATCATTTATTACGGAGTATTTGGGCTGGTCAAGCTGCCGTCCTTCCAGCTTCTGGGCTTCATCAAGTTTGACCGGTTTTTCCCCGGTGTGGTGGCCCTGGGTATGAACTCCGGCGCTTATCTGTGTGAAATCATCCGTTCCGGTGTCCAGTCCATTGACGGCGGACAGACCGAGGCAGCCAGATCCCTGGGCCTTTCCCAGGCACAGAACCTGCGTTACATAATCCTGCCCCAGGCCCTGAAAAATATTCTGCCGGCCATTGCCAATGAGTTTGTGGTGATCATCAAGGAGTCGGCCATTACCTATACCATCGGTGTACAGGATATCATGTCTGCGGTTAACGCCGTAAAGGGGGCAACCTTTGTGATCATTGAGCCGCTGCTGGTGGCCACAGGCATTTACTTCTGCCTGTGCTTCCCCACCTCCAAGATTATTGCCTACTTTGAAAGGAGAATGAGCCGTGGCGACAAGAGATAGTCTGATCCAGGTGACTGATCTGAAAAAACATTACAAGATGGGGGTCATCAAAGCCCTGGACGGGGTGACCGTGGATATTAACCGGGGGGATGTGATGGTGGTGATCGGACCTTCCGGCTCCGGCAAGTCCACCTTTCTGCGAAGCTTAAACCTGCTGGAGGAGCCTACGGGCGGCGCCATTGTGTTTGACGGGGTGGATATTACCAAAAAGAAATACCAGGATGCCGGCGGGAAGACGGTGCGCCTGGATATTGACAGCCTCCGCCAGAAAATGGGCATGGTGTTCCAGCATTTTAACTTGTTTCCCCATATGACCATTCTGGACAATATGATCCTGGCTCCGGTGAAGGTCAAAGGCATGAGCCGCCAGGAAGCCACAAAGAAGGCCCTGGCCCTTCTGGACCGGGTGGGCCTTAAGGACCGGGCGGACGCCTATCCCATCCAGCTTTCCGGAGGGCAGAAGCAGCGGGTGGCCATTGTCCGGGCCCTGGCCATGGAGCCGGAGGTGATGCTGTTTGACGAGCCTACCTCAGCCCTGGACCCGGAGATGGTAGGGGAGGTTCTGGACGTAATGAAGGAGCTGGCCCGGGAGGGCATGACCATGGTCTGTGTGACCCATGAGATGGGCTTTGCCCGGGAGGTGGGCAACCGGGTGCTGTTCATGGCTGACGGAATGCTTTTAGAGCAGGGCAGCCCGGAGGAAATCTTTGGCAGCCCCCAGCATCCCAGGCTGAAAGAATTTCTGGCCAAAGTGCTGTAAGATCTGATAGAAAAGGGGATACAAAATCATGACAAGAGAAAAACAGTCTGCCATCCATGCCATCGAGAAAAAATCCGGTCTGGTCGCAGAAATCGCGGACCGGATCTGGGAGTATGCGGAGCTGTCTTTGCAGGAGGAAAAGTCCGCGGAGCTTTACTGCCGGGTTCTGGAGCAGGAGGGCTTCCGGGTGGAAAAGGGAATCTGCAACATTGCCACCGCATTTTCCGCATCCTTTGGAAGCGGGCGTCCGATGATCGGGATTCTGGCAGAGTATGACGCCCTTTCCGGGCTGTCCCAGAAGGGAGGAAGCCTGGAGCGGATGGAGGTGACATCCGGAGGCTGCGGCCATGGCTGCGGTCACAATCTGCTGGGGGCCGGGGCATTTGCGGCAGCCCTGGGAGTGAGGGCGTACCTGGAGGAGACGAAGCAGTCCGGGACCGTGATTCTCTACGGCTGCCCCGGTGAGGAAGGAGGCGCGGCCAAGGCCTTCATGGCCCGGGACGGCGTGTGGAAGGACCTGGATGCGGCCCTGACCTGGCACCCGGAGGATGTCAATGAGGTGGCCACCGGCTCCAGCAACTCCTGCGTCCAGGTCCAGTACAAGTTTAAGGGAGTAGCCTCCCATGCAGCCGGCGCCCCGGAGAAGGGACGCAGCGCCCTGGATGCGGTGGAGCTGATGAATATGGGCGTCCAGTTTCTGCGGGAGCATATGAGCGACAAGGCGCGGATTCACTATGCCATCACCGATGCCGGCGGATGCAGCCCCAATGTGGTACAGCCCAGGGCCAGTGTCCTTTACATGGTCCGTTCCAACCATGTGGCCGAGGCAGTAGCGCTTCAGGAGCGGGTGGACCGGATTGCCCAGGGTGCTGCCCTGATGACGGATACCACCTATGACCGGCAGTTTATCGACGGCCTGGCAGACACGGTCAGCAATCACGCCTTGGAGCAGGTGCTGTATGATAATTTTAAGGAGCTGGGGGTTCCGGTGTATACGGAGGAAGAGCATGTATATGCAGATGCCCTGGCCAGAACCTATCCCGGCAGCGACGGGGTGCCGGGGGTAGCCGCCAGGAACGATCCGGCGGCCCGGGAGACCGTGGAAGAAATGCGGGCCTCCTATGGCCATGCCATGAACGGGTTTCTGGCTCCTCTTTACAAGGGGGAGGCCTTCAAGGCAGGCTCCACGGACGTGGGAGACGTAAGCTGGCTGACTCCTACCGCCCAGATCCATGTGGCGGCCTGGCCCAACGGCTGTCCTGGCCATAGCTGGCAGAATGTGTCCTGCGGCCGGACCGGCATCGGCCACAAGGCAGCCGTCCATGCGGGAAAGGTGCTGGCAGCCGCGGCAGTGGACCTGATCCAGAAACCGGATATTCTGGTCCAGGCCCGGGCCGAGTTTGAGAAGCGGACGGTATCCGGGTATGTGTGCCCCATTCCGGCGGATGCAGTGCCGGTGGTGCCGGAGTATTAGTACTGCATTGCGGAAATACTGGAGAGAAAAAACAGTAACAGTTGGGTGGAGACATCTGCCGGACTGTTGCTGTTTTTTGTGGTGTGGAAAAAGTTTTTGACCTGCAAGTCTGAACGTGTTGATTTTTTGAAAGTTTGGATATAATTAAGGACAAAAATCAGGAGATATGTTATGATTGAACAAACAGCTTAAGCAGGGAGGTTCTGGCAAAATGAAAATCGGTCTGTTGGGAAACAGTGATGTATGTTACAATTCCTTAAATTATTTTATGGACTGCATAGAGGATGCTTTGCATTCCAGGGGGGTACACACACAAAGAATTACGGATGCAGCAAATATTAGCTATACACAAGACGGACCATGGAGCGCAATTATTGGAATAAACCAGTACCAGCCCGCGGCCAGAACACAGGATGGCTCCTATGTACTGGATTCGTTTCAATGTCCGGTTTTTAATATTCTTGTTGATCCGCCCTATTATCATCATGGTAAGCTGGAAGCCCACATGGATAATCTGACCTTGTACCTGCTGGACCAGGGGCATGTGGAATATTGCAAAAGGTATTACCCGCCATTTAAACATATGGAAATGGTATATCTGCCGGGGCCGTCAGGGAGCTTTAAAAGCTATGATGAAAAAGAAATTGATGTATTATTTACCGGAACCCTGGATGGGGAAGAGGCAGTCATAAACCGGATGACCGGATCTGTGGACTGGGCAGAAAGAGATAACTTTTTTTATCTGTTAATTAAGACCAGGCTGGTACATCCGGAAATGACCACTCTGGAAGCCATGCTGTTCCTGACAAAGCACATGGGGATACACGGGGATGACACATTGAAGATGCTGATGGCGTCGCTGGGAGCCAGTTCGGATCTGTATCTGCGTATGCATTACCGGCGGGAGATGATCCGGACACTGGTGGATGCCGGAATCCGTGTGCATGTGGCCGGGTCGGGCTGGGAAGCCCTCTATCCGGTATGTCCGGAAAATCTTGTACTGGAAGGAACCATGGATTTCCAGCAGACCGCCAGTCTGGCTGCAAATACGAAAATCCTGTTGAACAGTATGCTGTCATTTAAGAACGGAATCCATGACCGTGTTCTGACAGCCATGCAAAACGGCGCAGTGTGTGTTACAGATTCCAGCTCCTACATAGATGCCCATTTTCAAAATAATCATGATATCGTGCTTTATGATGTTAAGAACATGAACATGCTTCCGGATATCATACGGGAGCTTCTTGAAAATCCGGAAAAGGCCAGGAAAATTGCCCAAAATGGCCGGCAGAAAGCTTTAAGCAATTTTACATGGGATAACTTTGTAAAAAAATACATTTTAGAGCGGCTGGACTGATCATGCCTGGGTGGGTTTCCATTAGGCAAACTACGCCTTCCGTGCATCTGCAAGGCCAGACATAGGCAACACCACGCCGTCGCTATGTGAATGTACAGTTGACACCTCTCCGTGAAGCGTAACGGTCAACAGGAGTTTAGAAAGATTTAAGCAAAGCGAGGGTTTTAATACCTTCGCTTTTGTTGTATACTGTTCCATATGCAATTTACAACAAACGGTAACATTCAGGCGGAAAAGACGTTCTGCCTGAATGACTGGCAGCAAAGAAACATAAAGGAGACAATACCTGTATGGGAGTAAAAAACGAAGACCCAAAGAAACCGATCCGAAAAAACTGGATCTATTATTATCTGGTGGTTCTGGTGATTACCATGCTGATCAATGCCCTGGTGGTGCCTGCCATGGCGGAGCGTTCCGTGACAGAGGTAAGCTATGATACCTTTCTGGAGATGCTGGAAAAGGGGGAGGTCACGGGGCTGACCCGGGGAACGGACCAGTATACCTTCTGGACCGGCCAGATTTCCACGGAGAACGGGAAGCTGCGGGCCGAGGACTTAAGATACTACAAGACCGGACTGTGGCCTGACGAAAAGCTGACGGAACGTCTGGCGGCTGCCGGGGTCCAGTTCAGCAACCAGATTCCCACCAAGGCATCGCCGCTCCAGTCCCTGATTTTCAACTGGATTCTGCCTATTGTGATTTTTGTGGGCCTGGGACAGCTGATGAGCCGGATGATGATGAAGCGCATGGGAGGCATGGGCAATGCCATGACCTTCGGCAAATCCAATGCCAAGATCTATGCGGAGAATGAGACCGGAAAGACCTTTGCCGATGTGGCCGGTCAGGAAGAGGCCAAGGAAGCCTTAAAGGAGATTGTGGACTTCCTTCACAATCCCCAGAAATATGCGGAGATCGGAGCCACCCTGCCCAAGGGCGCCTTGCTGGTGGGCCCTCCAGGTACCGGTAAGACCCTTCTGGCCAAGGCCGTGGCAGGGGAAGCCCATGTGCCCTTTTTCTCCATTTCCGGTTCCGAGTTTGTGGAAATGTTTGTGGGAATGGGGGCAGCCAAGGTCCGGGACCTGTTTAAGCAGGCCAATGACAAAGCCCCATGCATTGTATTCATTGACGAGATCGACACCATCGGCAAGAAGCGGGACGGCAATGGCTTTTCCGGCAATGATGAGCGGGAGCAGACCTTAAACCAGCTTCTCACGGAAATGGACGGCTTTGACGGCAAAAAAGGCGTGGTGATTCTGGCTGCCACCAACCGGCCTGAGTCCCTGGACAAGGCGCTGTTGCGTCCGGGCCGTTTTGACCGGCGGATTCCGGTGGAGCTTCCCGACTTAAAGGGCCGTGTGGCTATTTTAAGAGTCCATGGCAAGAATGTGAAGCTGTCGGATAATGTGAATTTTGACGCGGTGGCCCGTGCAGCCACAGGGGCCAGCGGTGCAGACCTGGCCAATATTGTCAATGAGGCGGCACTGCGGGCAGTCCGCCAGGGACGTTCCACGGTAGGCCAGGCGGATCTGGAGGAAAGCGTGGAGGTGGTTATTGCCGGATATCAGCGGAAGGATGCGGCAGTTTCCGAGAAAGAAAGGCGGATTGTGGCTTACCATGAGGTGGGACATGCCCTGGTGGCGGCCTGCCAGAGCCAAAGCGCCCCGGTTCACAAGATCACCATCATTCCCCGGACCTCCGGGGCCCTGGGTTACACCATGCAGGTGGAAGAGGGGGAGCGGTTTTTGATGAGCAGGGAGGAGGCGCTGAATAAGATCGCCACCTTTACCGGAGGACGTGCCGCGGAAGAATTTATTTTCAATTCCATTACCACCGGTGCGGCCAATGATATCGAGCAGGCCACAAAGCTGGCCCGGGCCATGGTGACCCGTTACGGGTTCAGCAGCCAGTTCGGTATGGTGGCCCTGGAGACGGTCAATAACCAGTATTTGGGAGGCGACACCTCCATGGTCTGCTCCCCGGAGACCGCCAGACTGGTGGACCAGGAAGTGGTACGCATTGTGAAGGAGCAGTATGAAAAGGCTATGGGAATCCTGAAGGAACATGCGGCCAAGCTTAATGAGATTTCGGCGTACCTGCTGGAGCGGGAGACCATCAGCGGGGACGAGTTTATGGAGATACTGGAGGGGTGAGGAAGAAATAAACACATTGACGGTTGTGTAATTAGTGTGTATAATTATAAGGAGAACACTAATGAAGCAAAGAGATCTGGTTAGATATCTTGAAAATGCAGGCTTTGTCTTTGAAAGACATGGTGGGAATCATGATATATATAGAAGAGGCAATGATATAGAGAAGGTTCCAAGGCATAAAGAGATAAATGAAAATCTGGCTAAAATGATATTGCGAAAGTGGAAATTATCATAAGGGGAAGCATATGAAACAAGTCTATCCAACGTTTATAGTAAATACAAATGACGGGTCCGGACATCCGTTTCTGGTATGTGTTCCTGATCTGGACATTTTTACAGAGGGGGAAACATTTGCAGACGCCATTGAGATGGCAAGAGATGCGATTGGTTTAACGGGCATCTCTATGGAAGACCATCAGGAAACGCTTCCCGCACCCTCTGACCAGAATCATGCCATTGCGTTAGTGAAAAAGGATACAGAACTGGTGGATTTTTCAGAAGGAATTCTTACTTATGTGGATGTTGATTTTGCAGAATATAGACGTAAGACAGATACAAAAACAGTAAGAAGGAATGTGGCATTGCCAAGCTGGCTGAATTATGAAGCCGAACATGCAGGGATCAATGTTTCAAGAGTATTGCAGGAAGCATTGATTAATGTACTTGGTGTGCACCGGCATGTTTAATTCCGTAACAGCAATATTGCGAAACCCAGAACTACAAAACCCAGAATGGCCAGGGAACAGCCGGTTCCCTGGCCATTCTGGGTTTTATAAACCGGAAGCAGCTTTACCGGGCCATGGCCGGCAGCCGGAGAGGCGGCAAAAGGGCAGCCCTGCATCTTAAAAAAGTGCAGAATCCCAATAAAAATGCACGACGACTTCCCATCGGAAACATGCTACCATAAAACCATCAAAGATTGACACGCGGAGGTAGCATATGAAAACATGGTGGAAGGAAGCAGTGGTCTACCAGATCTACACAAAGAGCTTTTACGATACCAACGGAGACGGAATCGGGGATCTGCGGGGGATTATCCGGAAGCTGGATTATATCCAGTCTCTGGGGGCCACGGTGATCTGGCTCAATCCTGTCTACAAGTCCCCGGATGTGGACAATGGATACGATATTTCCGATTACCAGAGTATTGATGAGCGGTACGGGACCCTGGAGGATTTCAGGGAGCTTTTGGCTGAGGCCCATAAGCGCGGCATCCGTCTGATCATGGATATGGTCTTAAATCACACGTCCGATGAGCATGTGTGGTTCCAGGAATCCCGCAAATCAAAGGACAATCCTTACCGGGATTTCTACATCTGGCGTCCGGCAAGGGACGGGAAGGAACCCAACAACTGGGGCAACTATTTCTACGAGGGCCGGGGTTCTGCCTGGGAGTATGACGAGACCACCCAGGAGTACTATCTTCACAACTATTCCCGGAAAATGCCGGACTTAAACTGGGACAATCCCAGACTGAAAGAAGCCATGTGCCGGATGATGCGCTGGTGGCTGGATCTGGGGGTGGACGGCTTCCGGATGGATGCCATCAACCGTCTGGTAAAGCCCAAAGGCCTTCCCGACTCCCCCAATCCACCTACACCGCCTGTAGGCATCCACGGCTATGTGGTGGACCGGACCATGTGCGCCAACCGTCCCGGAATCCATGAACTGCTCCATGAGCTGAACCAGAAGGTCTTCAGCAAATACGACATCATGGTGGTGGGAGAGACCGGCAACGTGGACGCAGCCATTGCCATTGACTATGTGCAGGAGGAGCGGCAGGAGATCAACATGGTCTTCCACTTTGAGATCGCCAAGAATCCGGTGCTTAAGACAGCAGCAGAGATCAAGGAGATCCAGAGGCGCTGGAACCATGTGGTAGAGCAGCACGGCTGGATCACCCAGTACCTTTCCAACCACGACACCCCCCGGCAGGTATCCTGGTTCGGCAACGACACCACGTACCGCTACCAGTCCGCCACCATGCTGGCCCTGCTGCTTCACACCCATCCCGGCACCGTCTACATCTACCAGGGCGAGGAAATCGGCATGACAAATGTAGATTTTCCGTCCATAGAATATTATAATGAAAAGTATACCGTAGGCAAATACCACACCATGGTAGAAAGCGGCACAGACCCTGCGGCTGCCCTGGATTCCCTGAAAAAGACCAGCCGTGACAATGACCGCACCCCCATGCAGTGGAACGGGGCGCCCCATGGCGGTTTCACCACCGGAACCCCCTGGATGCACGTCAATCCCAACTATCCCCAGATCAACGTGGAGCAGGAAGAACAGGCAGAACAGTCCGTGCTCCGCTTCTACCGGACCCTTACGGGCCTGCGCAAAGCCCACCCTGTCATGGTCTACGGCACCTACCGGCAGCTTCTGGAAGATGATCCGGACCTGATCGTCTACAAACGGGAATATGAGAGCGAAACATGGCTGGTTCTGTGTAACTTTTATGACCGGGAGCATCCCCTTCCCCAGGCGGTGAAGGAAGAGCTGGCAAAGGGAAACCACAGACTGGTGCTGGCAAACTATCCGGATGCCGGGGAGGTGCTCAGACCCTACGAGGCAAGGATCTATTCTTACTAAAACAAAAAAGGAGACCGTTTCATGAAAAAACTGCACACAAGATTCCAGCCGAATCTGGACGGCCGCTGCAACCCGGCCTGTGTCGTCCAGGGTGACAAATACCGCTTCACGGTTCTGACTACCCGGATGCTCCGTATGGAGTACGCAGAGGACGGCGTCTTTGAGGACCGCCCTACCCAGATCGTATGGAACCGGAATTTCGACCATCCGGCCTTTACGGTCAGGGACCAGGAAGGATACCTGGAGATTGACACGGAATATTTCCATCTGGTCTACGACAGGCAGCCGTTTGGGCCCAGTCACCTTTACATTGACATCAAGTACGGATTTACCAATTACGGCGGCCGCTGGTACTACGGCAGGACCGATTACGGCGATCCTTTGCGGGAGCACAATCTCAAGGGAACCGCCCGCACCCTGGACCGGTGCGACGGGGAATGGTTTGTAGGCGCCAACCGGCTGGAGCGGATGCGTACCAACGGAACCTCCACCAACCGCTGCGACGGGGACGTGGACCTGGGCCGGGGCTTATGTGACACCAGCGGACGGACCTTCTTTGAGGACGGAGGCTCCCTGGTATTCGATGAGGACGGATGGGTGCACCCCAGGAAGCCGGGGGCCGTGGACACCTATTTCTTCGGCTATGGCCGGGACTATTTCGGGGCAATCCATGATTTCTACCGGTTGTCCGGGGCAGTACCCATGCTTCCCAGGTACGTGCTGGGCAACTGGTGGAGCCGCTACTGGAAGTACACGGAAGAAAGCTATATGGAGCTTCTGACCCGGTTTGAGCGGCTGGATATCCCCTTCTCCGTGGTGGTCATGGATATGGACTGGCACCTGGTGGACATTCCGGAGAAGTACGGCAAGGGCTGGACCGGATACACCTGGAACAGGGATTTCTTCCCGGAGCCGGAACGTTTCCTGGACTGGCTCCATAAGCACAATTACCGGATTTCCTTAAACCTCCATCCGGCAGACGGAGTCCGGGCCTTTGAGGACCAGTACCAGGAGATGGCAGCCGCCATGGGGGTGGACCCGGAGACCGGGTTCCCGGTTCCCTTTGACTTTACCAATCTGGAATTTATTGAGGCATACTTCAAATACCTGCACCATCCGGAGGAAGAACGGGGCGTGGATTTCTGGTGGATGGACTGGCAGCAGGGCAATGTCAGCGCCGTGGAGGGTCTGGACCCCCTGTGGATGCTGAACCATTACCACCACTATGACTTAAGACGTAACGGGAAGCGGGGCGTCATGCTGTCCCGGTACAGCGGGCTGGGCAGCCACCGGTATCCCATGGGCTTTTCCGGGGATGTCCATGTGACCTGGAATGCCCTTCAGTACCAGCCCTACTTTACGGCTACGGCGGCCAATGTAGGCTATACCTGGTGGAGCCATGATATCGGCGGCCATATGAACGGGATCAAGGACAATGAGCTGTACATCCGCTGGCTCCAGTTGGGCGCATTTTCGCCTGTCAACCGGCTCCACAGCAACTGCAATCCCTTCTGCGGCAAGGAGCCCTGGCGCTATCCCAGGCCATACGATGAGATTGCGGCGGATATCCTGCGGCTGCGCCACCGGATGCTTCCCTACATTTACACCATGAACTATCAGTGCCACCATGACCTGGTGCCGGTGGTGGTGCCTGTATATTATCATTATCCCATGGAACCGGACAGCTACCGCTGCCGCAATGAATATTTCTTCGGCACGGAACTGCTGGTACAGCCCATGGTCCATCCTACGGACAGGGAGACCGGCTATACATCGGAGTACACCTGGATTCCGGAAGGATGCTGGACCGATTTTTATGACGGAGCCGTCTACCAGGGAGGGGCCCACGGAATCTGTAAGGTCTTAAGCCGTCCCATTGACCGCCAGGGAATCCTGGCAAAGGCCGGGGCAGTGGTACCCATGGCAGCCCGCCAGGCAGGAGACAACCGGATCGCCAATCCGGAGACCCTGGAGATCTATGTGTTCCCGGGCGGGGATAACCATTATGAGCTGTTTGAGGATGAAGGCGAAGGCTTTGCCTATGAAGAGGGGGTATGTCTGCGGACAGCCATGGATCTGTCCTGGTCACCGGACCATGCTGTGTTTACCATAAAGCCCCAGGGGGATCTTTCCGTGATTCCTGCCACCCGCCGTTATGTACTGCATTTCCGGGGGTTCAGGGATGTGGAGACAGTCACGGCCAGTGAAGGCTTCACCAGGCAGTATGACAAGGACACCCGCACCCTGACCCTGATCCTGGAAGGGGAGCAGGCGGGCCGGGAGCTGCGGGTGGAGCTTGGGGGCAGCCTGACTGGGGACAACCAGGATCTGACGGAACGGGTATTTGCCTTCCTGGACCGGGTCCAGGGCAGTGTGGTGCTGAAAAACGATGTAATGACCTGCTTTAGGAACGGGGCTTCCACAGAGGAAATCGTCAGCGGCCTTATGGGACTGGAGCTGCCGGAAAGCTGGCGGAATGTGCTGATGGAGATGACGGTGCGGTAGACAGGGCCTGGCTCGTATCCAGTTATCCTGCCAGAAATTAATCCAGGTACCCGGTATTTTCCTTAAAAATGTGCAAACTGAAAATTATTAATGCACATTGACTAAAAAACGGAGAAAAACCACCATTCCACAAGACAAAACAAACAAATATAATAAAACCATCCAAATGAGAAGTAACAAGAAGGAGGTTGCGTTTTATGAAAAAAATTCTGGCATGCTCCATGGCAGCGGTGATGGCTGCCGCAGTGCTCACCGGCTGTGCAGGCGGGGGAGCTCCTGCATCGACCCAGGCACCGGCCAAGGAGGCGCCGAAGGAGACGGCGGCAGGCGGCAGCGAGGCTGCAGACCAGGGAAGCGGGGACCTGACCGGCGAACTGGCAGTCATGGTCAACAATGCCTTTACCGGTATGGAAGATCCGGCCATTCTGCGGGCAGCAAAAGCATTTGAGGAAGCCCACCCGGGGGTCAGCATCACCGTAGAAGGGTTGTCCGGCAAGGAACTGATCAGCAAATATACCACGTCTGCCATGGCAGGCTCAGGCCCGGATGTGGTGGCCCTGGACAACTCCGGCTGGCCCATTGACCTGGCAGCCATGGGTCTGATCATCCCCCTGGATGAGCAGATCGCAGCGTCCGGCAACGATTACCTTCAGGGTCCGCTGGAGTCCGGCATGTATGAGGGAAGCTACTATTCGGTGCCCTGGTATTTCAACAATACGGGACTGTATTACAATAAGCGGATTCTGGAAGAGATCGGCAAGAGTGAAGCTCCGGCCACCTGGGAAGAGCTGGAGGAGGACATTAAGCTGGCTACGGAAAAGGGGTATGCAGGTATCTCCACCCGCCTGGACGGCTATGCGGTGTTCAACATGTTCATGGCAGCAGGCAACCCGGTGATCGATACCAGCGGCGACCGTCCGGTGGTGACGGTCAATGACGAATCCGGCAAGGAGGCATTTCACTTCTGGACCGGCCTTCATACCAAATACCATGCATTTCCGGAAGGCATGAAGGACGCGTCTGACTGGGCAACGGCCTATACCACCTTTGTTTCCGATGACTGTCTGTTCTTTATCTGCGGGGACTGGGCTTACAAGAACATTGAGACCGGCAACCCGGATATGGAATTCGGCCTGGCGCCCATGCCCAAAGGAAAGGTCAACGCCGTGTGCCTGGGAGGCTACAACCTGGCAGTCAATTCCAACAGCGCCAGCCAGGAGCTGGCATGGGAGTTTGTCCGGTATCTGACCAGCAAGGAGTGTGATTATGTCATGACGGAGCAGGGACGTATCCCGGGCCGGACGGATGTGGATTATGAGCCCATTATTGCCATGAATCCCAGCTACCAGGTATTTATCGACGAGGCCGAGTACACCGTGCCCAGGCCCCGTGTGAAGAATGCCGCTTCCGTAGACGAAAAGGTATGCGATGCCTTCAAGAAGGTGTTCTTTGACCAGACTACGGCAGAGGATGCGCTGAATGTTCTGGAGCAGGAGCTCAATGATTTCATCAATGAGAACTATTAAGGCCAATCACCCATAAGGAACCAGGAAAGACCGCCATTTGCCTCGGTGGAGGTGTCTGGCGGTCTTTTGGACCCGGAACGGAGGAAATTTTGAAAGAAAAAGAGAAGAAAAAGACACTGAAACTGCGGGAATATTCCTTCCGCCAGAATCTCCATGGCTATCTTCTGATCGCTCCGGCGGTGATTGCCATTGTGATGCTGAGTATTTACCCGCTGCTTCAGGGAATGTGGATCAGTTTTCTCAATTATGATATGACCAAGGCCAACAGCCCGGATTTCGGGGCCTTTGCAGGCCTGAAAAATTATTTTGTAATCTTTGCCAACTCCAAGTACCGGAATGCGGTGGTCAATTCGGTGGTGTGGACCCTGGTGAACATTGCGGCCCAGCTGGCCCTGGCCATGGGCGTGGCCCTGGTGCTCAATGAAAAGCTGAAAGGGCGGGCCTTTTTCCGGACCATTGCCCTGCTGCCCTGGGCGATCCCGGCAGCCATCAGCGCCCTGACATTCAGCGCCCTGTATGATACCAAGATCGGCGTGTTCAACGCGATTCTCATCCGCCTGGGAATCTTTAAGGAGGGCTATTCTTTCCTGGGCAATGTGAATACGGCCATGCCGGCGGTAATCTTTGCCAATGTGTGGAAGAGTACGCCGTTTCTGATGATCTTCATTCTGGCGGCTCTCCAGGGTGTGTCCTTTGATATGTATGAAAGCGCAGCCATTGACGGAGCAGGAAAGCTGAAACGGTTTCTGTATGTGACGCTGCCCAATATCAAGGAACCCATGGCTGTGGCGGTGATCCTTAACGTGATCTCCATTTTCAATAACTTCAACGCCATATGGCTGCTGACCAAGGGAGGCCCCCTGGACAGCACGGAGATCATGTATACCTATGCCTACCGGCAGGCCTTTGTGGACCATAAGTTCGGCTATGCGGCGGCCACGTCGGTGGTGATCTTTGTTGTCATTGCAATTCTGACCGTGATCTATGTGAAGATGATCGGGTCGGACCGGAACCAATAGGAGGAGGAGCATGAGAAGAACAAAACTGGAACTGACGGTCCTTTACATCCTTTCGGTGATTATTGCGGCTTATGCCTTTCTCCCCTTTCTGTGGGTGTTTTTGACGGCATTAAAGTCACCGGAACAGATTTACAATATGAACCAGATCATTCCCACCTACATTACCTTTGACAATTTTAAGCAGGTTCTGTTCCAGTCGAACTTTGCAAGATATTTCTTCAACAGCGCGGTGATTTCCCTGGTGGTGACCCTGATCTCCATGCTGTTTGCGGTTATGGCAGCCTACGGCTTCTGCCGCTACCATATTATGGGCGCGGAGAAGATGAAGATGGGAATCCTTTTTACCAAGATGTTTCCGGGTGTATTGCTTTCGATCCCTTACTATGTTATCATGAGAAAACTAAATCTGATCGACACCCACACCGGCCTGATCATTCTTAACTGCTCCTTTGTACTTCCCTTTGCAGTGTGGAATATGTGCACCTTTTTCGTGCAGATTCCCTGGGAGATTGAGGAGGCCGCCCTGGTGGACGGCTGCAACCGCTTCCAGGCATTTATGAAGACCATTTTCCCGCTGGCCAAGCCGGGGATATCCGCTACCACCCTGTACTGCTTTCTCATGTCCTGGGATGAATTCATGTATGCCAATACCTTCATCAGCACAGCCATGAAAAAGACGGTCCAGGTAGGAATCCGCGACTATATCGGAGAGTATTCCACAGACTGGGGCCCCCTGATGGCAGCCGTCATCCTGAGCCTGGTTCCGGTGATTATCTTCTTCGTGTTTGTCCAGGACAATCTGGTAGGCGGCCTGTCCGCAGGCGCGGTGAAAGGGTAGTGTGAACACTTAGCGAACCGGAGCCGCAGGCGCCCCATGAACTTAGTGGCCAGGTGTTACCATTGAGGATAAATACATGAGAAAACGCCCGGAACCCAGCATCAAAAACAGTATGGTAAAGAGCATCACATTCCTTGTGCTGCTGCCGTTGTCTGCGGCGCTGCTGGTTCTGTGCGTCCTGATGCAGCGTTCCGTATCCCTGGGTATCATGGAAGCCTACCAGCTGATGTTTGACCAGAATGTCCGGGAGATCAACAGCGCCGTTCTTCAGTCCACCTATGCCAGCAGTACCATGATTACCTACACGGAGAACAACCAGCTTCTCAAGGACTATTATGACGCGGCCACCCCCTACCAGAAGGATATTGCTTCCAAACGGCTTCGGGAAATGCTTCTCAACTGCAATGTTACCAACCTGGGAAGCTTTGGGGGCGAGATGATCCTTCTCACCAGTGACGGGCATCTGATCAGTTCGGACAAGATCGTGGAGGTTCCCGGAAGCCTTTATGAGGAGGAATGGTATAAGAAGATGGAAGCAGGCGGAAGGAATCCTTACTGGGACCCGGATATATGCCGTCTGTTTGACCGCAGCGGTACAGGAGCCTATGTGGCCTTTGGACGGGCCCTGGTCCGCTACCAGGAGAACCAGTACGGGTATGCCCTGGTGCTGTTTCCCGATGATCTCTTTGTGGGGGAAGGCAATGATCCCCGTTACCGGAAAGGGGCAATCGCCCTGTTCTCCTCCGACGGAAGGATTCTGGCCGGGGAAACCCAGAAATTCTCCAATAAGACCATGGCGGATCTGCTGGAGCAGTGGGATGCGTCCGGCGGCAGGCAGGGCCGGTACGGGGATTACTATGTCATGGGCGCGGTACTGGCCAGCAGCCAGAACCGGATTCTCTATGTGGGAAACCGCCATGAGATCTTTGAACGGAGTGAGCAGA
Source organism: uncultured Lachnospiraceae bacterium (assembly GCA_910577765.1). Taxonomy (GTDB): domain Bacteria; phylum Bacillota; class Clostridia; order Lachnospirales; family Lachnospiraceae; genus Brotaphodocola. Next base: position 4,424 of record CAJTOV010000046.1, on the reverse strand, counting down.
TTTTTGCATATCTGTGGATCTTCATGACAGCCAGCACGGCTTTGTTTCTGGGAATTGCGATTTCCATTTCCAGGTTCATTACAGAACCGATTCTTTTCTTTGCAGACAAGATCCGCCTGATTGAACAGAGCAGCCCCCGGGAGCTGGCCCTGGGACGGAATCATTTTCAGGAGACACGGATGCTGGAGGAAGGGATGCTGAGCGCCCGGAGGCGAATCCACCTTCTTCTTGAGGAAGTGCGCCAGGAGACGGTCATGAAGGAAAAAGCCAGGTTTGACGCGCTAAAGGCCCAGATCAATCCCCATTTCCTTTTCAACACCCTCAATGCCATCCGCTGGAAGGCTTCCATCAATGAGGACCATGAGGTGGCGGATATTCTGATGAATTTGGGTGTGCTTCTTGGCGAGACCTACAAACATGATCAGGAGCTGGAGACTCTGCGGGATGCGGTCCATATTCTGGAAGCCTACGGCAGGATCATGCAGGTGCGGTTCGGAAACCAGGTGGAAATTTTCTTTGTAATTCCGGAGGAGCTGGAGGATTATCTGATTCCCAGGTTCTGTCTCCAGCCTCTGGTGGAAAACTCCTTTATTCACGGGATGAGTCATGTGGAAAATGGGGTCATTGCCCTGCGGGGAGAGCTGGACGGGGAGGATATGGAACTGACCCTGATTGACAACGGGTCCGGTCTCCAGGGAAAGGTGCCGGATCTGGCAGGGACAACGGAGAACAACAAACGGGGCATTACAGGGATCGGCCTTTCCAATATCCATAAGCGGATTCAGATGATCTATGGAGAGGGATACGGGCTGACTGTGGACACGGAGGCAGAGCTGGGATTCCGGATTACACTGCGGATTCCTGCCGTGAAAAGAGGGGCACAAGATGATGAAAGCACTGATAATTGAGGATGAGCTGCTGGCCAGGCTGGGGATGCGTTCCCTGGTGGACTGGGAGGCCATGGGAATCCGTCTTCTGGAGGATGCGGCCGACGGGCGGGAGGCTCTGGCCAGGATTGAGAAGGAGCTGCCGGATCTGATCCTTCTGGATCTGAACATCCCGGAGATCAACGGGCTGGAGCTTCTGAAGATCATCCGCCAGAGACATCTTCCGGTGAAAACCATTGTAGTCAGCTGTTATGACGATTTTGATACGGTGAAGGAGGCCATGAAGCTGGGGGCCGTGGACTATATCCGAAAGTTCGGACTGTCTAAGGAGGAACTGACCGCCTCCCTGATGAATATTACCCAGATACCGGCGGAGCTTCCGGAGCAGATGCCCAAATCCGTGGGACAGAACGGACGGGAGATCCGGGAAAAGCTGCAGCATATACCGGAAGCATACCGGACCGGCTGCCTTCTGAGCTTTTACATGGTCTGGAAATACTCGGAGGAAATCACGGACTTAAAGATCGTGGAGACCGTAGCCTGCCAGTATTACCAGAAACTGGGCCGCAGCCCCATGAGTATTTTTTATGAGGGCAAGCTGCTGGTCTTTCTGAAGGAGAGGACCGACCAGGATGAGGTTGCGCGATTACAGAAAATGATTCTGCATTTTGTCACCAACCGGTGTTATATGGGGATCACCCCTTATGAGCTGGAGGGAAAGGATGACAAATTTTTTCTCAATATTGCCAATACCATAGAGACCTACGGGTTCTACTCCTGCGGCCCCCAGATCGTGCCGGATCTCCAGCCGTCTGTAATCCGGAAAGCCTACCCCTTTGATGTGTCCGGCTATCTGGAGCGTCTGGACCAGAGCATCTCCAGAATCTCCGGCACAGAGATCCAGCAGCTGCTGGATGAGGTATTTGACCAGATTCTCATGCCTCCCTATCTGTCGGTGAACCAGACCAAGAAGCTGATGATCGAGATTCTCAGCCGTTTTTCCGGGAAGGCCCGGGCACTGGGCGGGAGCATTGAGGAGATCGAGGTCCAGGACAGCTACAAGCATTACCAGAAGATTGCCAATGTCACAAGCTTTACGGGGCTGCGGCAGTGGTGGAGTGATTTTGTCCGGCAGTTTACGGCCCAGTTCTTTACCAGGCAGAAGAAATCCGAGTCCGATATTATCCAGAATGCGCTGAACTATATTGAAGAAAATCTGGACAAACCCATCCAGCTTTCGGATGTGGCCCGGCAGATCGGCGTCTCAGAGCCCTATTTAAGCTCCTTTTTCAAAAGTTCCATGAACGAGAATTTTATTCCCTATGTGAACCGGCAGAAAATGAAGCGGGCCAGACAGCTGTTTGCGGAAGGCAGGATGGTGTACCAGGTGTCCGAGCTTCTGGGATATGAGAATACCACGTATTTTTCCAAGGTCTTTAAGCGGGTGGAAGGAATGACGCCGGAGCAGTACCGGAAGAATCTGCATTAAGGAGGATGACAAATGGGCGATGTGGCATTTGAATGGACGATTCCCTACCTGCCAGGAAAGAAGCAGAAAGGCTTTGGGCTCCTTCTCATAGGGGAGACGGCGGTATTTCTGTTTAACGGACTGTTCCTGGTGCGGGTGTTCCTTCTGGTGGCGGTTATCATGGCGGTAATTACCTTTTTCCTGTTCCGGAGCTGGAGGATCGAGTATGAGTTTGAGTATGTCAATGGTGACCTGGCTGTGTCCCGTATCATCCGCAAGGCCGACCGGCGGGAGCTGTACCATGTAAGTGCGGCCCAGATCCAGGAACTGACAGAGGGCAGGCAGGCTCCGGGGAAACGGAAGGTCCGCAGCTATGTCTCCAACCGTCCCGGCGCCCGGGTCTATACCCTGGGAACCCGGGAGGATGTGGTGTATCTGGAGCCAAGCGATGCATTTCTGGAGGAGATGGGGCACAGATACAAAAAGGTGATGTAATAAGGTGTATGCCGGGAAGAAAGACCGGCCATGGACGGCACCGGAAAAATGAGTGAAGAGACAGGAGAAAAATGACTTATGGCAAACGTAGAGCTGAAGCATGTATATAAAAGATACCCCAATGGATTTGAGGCAGTGAAGGATTTTAATCTGGAGATTGAGGATAAGGAATTTATCATATTCGTGGGCCCGTCGGGCTGTGGAAAGTCCACTACCCTGCGGATGGTGGCAGGGCTGGAGGAGATTTCCTCCGGGGAGCTGTACATTGACGGCCAGCTGATGAATGAGCGGCAGCCCAAGGACCGGGACATTGCCATGGTATTCCAGAGTTATGCCCTCTATCCCCATATGACGGTATACGACAATATGGCATTTTCCTTAAAGCTTCACAAGGTTCCCAGGGATGAGATTGACAGGGCTGTCCGGGAGGCTGCCAGGATTCTGGATCTGGAGACTCTGCTGGAGCGCAAGCCCAAGGCCTTGTCCGGCGGCCAGCGCCAGCGTGTAGCCATGGGCCGTGCCATTGTGCGTAATCCCAAGGTCTTTTTGATGGATGAGCCCCTGTCCAACCTGGATGCCAAGCTGCGGGGACAGATGCGGGTGGAGATTTCCAAGCTGCACCAGAGGCTGGGTGCTACCATCATCTATGTGACCCATGACCAGACCGAGGCCATGACCCTGGGAACCCGGATCGTGGTCATGAAAGACGGCATTGTCCAGCAGGTGGACAATCCCCAGAACCTTTACAACCACCCCAGCAACAAGTTTGTGGCCGGGTTCATCGGTTCTCCCCAGATGAATATGATCAGTGCCCGGGTGGCGGAGGCAGGCGGGGAGATCCTGCTGGAGTTTGAGGACAACCGGTTTGCCCTGGAAGGGGCCAGGGCCAAAGCCCTCCGGGACGGCGGATATGTGGGAAAAACCGTGACCCTGGGCATTCGTCCGGAACATATCTATGATGCACGGACCACGGAGAACAGGCCGGGGCTGCTTCATTTCCAGACCCAGGTCCGGGTCTATGAGATGCTGGGGGCCAATGCCCTGGTCTACTTTGACATGGGCCAGGCAGGCTGGGTGGCTTCCGTGGATGCCACGGTACAGCAAAAGAGCGGCGATGTCATCAGCCTGGCCCTGGATACGGCCAAGGTCCATGTGTTTGACAGTGAGTCGGAAATGGCAATTGAAGGGTGATAAGGAAATTTAATCTGGTCCCCAGTTCACGGGGCGTGGAAAACCGGACGAAAACAGACGTCAAGCAGGCTTGTAAGACTGTTTTTCTCCGGTTTTCCACATCGGGCGGCTGCCCGGTATCTGGAAAAACAAAGGGATCCGAAAGTATCCTGAAAGGCGGCATGACCGCCAGGGTTATAAGGTAACATCAAAAATCGCCTCCAAATCAAAAAGTACTTTTTGATTAAGGGCGCGAAACGCCGCCGTACAGAAAAACTTCCTATACGGCGGCCAGAGTTTTTGCTAATTACCGAACAAGTCGCTGTGTGTTCCAGTGCGGGCCAGGGTCAACACCAGTACATCATCCTCAATGCGGTAGACCAGCAGCCAATCCGGGAGAATAT
>CAJTOV010000045.1 GCA_910577765.1 uncultured Lachnospiraceae bacterium | reverse complement strand
TACAAGCCAGCTTGACGTCTGTTTTCGTCCAGTTTTCCCCGCCCCGTGAACTGTACGCGCGTTTTCCGGTTTACTCTTTACAAATGAACCCGGAAATCGTATACTGTAGGCAAAAGCAATGCCGCACAGCCGGCAGGAAGGAGAGGAGGCTGCCGGGCCATATATTCCGGACAGCCATAAGGATCATGGAGCAAATGAAGAATCTGGCCTACTATAATGGAAGAATCACATCCATTGAGGAGATGATGATACCGGCCAATGACCGGGGATTTTACTTTGGAGACGGGATTTACGAAGTGGCCATGGTATTTAACCATAAGATTTTTGCCCTGGAGGACCATCTGGACCGGATGGAGAGCAGTGCGTCCCTGGTGCGGATTTCCCTGCCGGCGCATAAGGAGAAGATCGGCAGACTGCTGGCTGATCTGGCCTTGAAGGTAGAGAGCCCCTGCCAGTTTCTGTACTGGCAGATTACCCGGGGAACTTCCCCCAGGAATCACCTGTTCCCGGACCCGGAGCAGGTAGCCAGCAACCTGTACGTATACAGCAAGCCCTGGAAAGGGGTGGAAATCTCCGACCAGTACCGTCTGGTCAGTGTGGAGGATACCCGTTTCCTTCACTGCAACATCAAGACCCTGAACCTGCTGCCAAATGTCATGGCAGCCCAGAAGGCCAAAGAGGCAGGATGCAGCGAGGCCGTATTTGTCCGGGACGGGTATGTGACGGAAGGGTCCCACTCCAATATCTCCATAATCAAAGACGGAGTATTCATCACCCATCCTCTGGACAACCTGATTCTGCCCGGCACCGAGCGGAAGCATATGCTGGCTTACTGTAAAGAGCTGGGAATTCCGGTGGAGGAACGGGCTTTTACCCTGGAGGAAATGGCAGAGGCTGACGAGATTATCGTGTCCAGCACCAGCCATCCCAGCATGCGGGCCATGGAGCTTGACGGCAAAGCCATAGGCATGAAGAACCCGGAACTGGTGGAAAAACTCAGAAAGAAATACATGGACGAAATTGAAGCCCTATAGGAAGGAACCTGTATATGAACCAGAAACGAATCCGCGATTACGGAATGATCCCGGGCCGCATGAAGCCGGGGAAATACAACAAGATTACCGATGTTCCCGGTGTTCTGGTAGGCCACAGCACCATCAAAAACCAGGAGAACCATACAGGGGTTACGGTGATTCTGCCGGGACCGGACAATGCCTTTGGCAGAAAATATGTGGCAGCCTCCTATGTTCACAACGGTTTTGGGAAAAGCTGCGGTCTGGTGCAGATTGACGAGCTGGGAACCCTGGAGACCCCCATTGCCCTGACCAACACCCTGAATGTAGGCCTGGTTTGGGATGCCCTGACAGACTATGTGCTCCGGCAATGTGCCCGGGACCAGATTCCTGCCAGAAGCATCAGCCCGGTGGTGGGAGAGTGCAATGACAGCCAGATCAACCACATCCAGAACCGGGCAGTCCATGGCAAGCATTTGCAGGCAGCCATTGACGGTGCGTCCGTGGACTTTGCGGAAGGGGATGTAGGCGCCGGGGCCGGGACCATCTGTTACGGGTTAAAGGGCGGAATCGGCTCTGCCTCCCGGATTGTGGAGCTGTACGGCAGGGAATATACCGTGGGAGTGCTGGTCCAGTCCAACTTCGGGGCTACGGCGGATTTTCTGCTGGACGGTAAGGCTGTGGGGGAAAGGATTCTAAAGTTGAAAGAAAAGCTGGACAGGGAAAAGGAAGAATCCGGGCAGCCGGAGGGTTCCATGGCCGTCTCCCAGTCGGACCAGGGTTCCATCATGACCATCCTGGCCACGGACCTTCCGGTGTCAGACCGGCAGCTGCGGCGGATTCTGCGGCGGACGGCAGTGGGAATTGCCCGCACCGGCGCTTACACGGGACATGGAAGCGGCGAGGTGATGATCGGATTCACTACAGCCAACCGGGTGCCCGCAGAGGCGGGGGAGGAGCCTCTTGCCCAGACGGTCCTCCATGAGTCTCTGATCAACACCGCCTTCCAGGCCGCCGCCGAGGCAGCCCATGAGGCCATCCTCAATTCCATGGTCTGTGCCGGACGGACAACCGGAATCCAGGGGGAGGTGTATTATAGTCTGGGAGAGTTTCTTGACAGCGGCCGGGATGGGGAACCGGGACATGGCTTCCGGTTTCCTTAGCGCAGAAAGGCCAGCCCGGCCTCGGTAATCTCACATCCCCCTTTGGTGCGGTGGACCAGGATCAGTTCCTGGTCCGCCATTTCTTTTAAAAGCCCCCGGAGTTTTCCCTCGCTGAGGCTGGTGCCGGAGTCTGCCAGGGCTTTCTGTATGGAGGTGCGGCCGCTTCTGGGCATATCCCGGAGGATGGCAAGGACCTCCCGTTTCAGTGCCCCGGAGCTGTCCTGGGCCGGTGCCAGCCCGTCCCGGATATAGGACGGAAGCTGGGAGAGAATCAGAGGGTGGGCCCCATATATGGAAGAAAAATACCGGGCCAGGTTCATCAGCTCCCGGACATTGCCCGGATAGTCATATTCCAGCAGAAACCGGTGCAGGCTCTGGGAGAGTATGGTATCCAGCTGGAACCGGGCATGGCGGAACATGGTTTTGAAGAAATGCTCCAGCAGTCCGGGAATATCCTCCCTGCGTTCCCTTAAAGGAAGAGTGCCAAGGACCGCAGTACTGACCTGGAAGAACAGGTCCTCCCGGAAGCCCTGGCTCTGGACCAGGGAATACAGATCCGGCACCGAGGTGGCGATGACCCGGATATCCCAGGGGTCCTGGGGAAGCATGGGATCGCTGCCGGTGTTTAAAAGCAGCTGTACCAGAAAATCCTGCATCTGGGGAGACAGCCGCTCTATGTGGTCCACCAGCAGGGTGCCGTGGTTGACATGCTCCAGAAGCTTTGGCAGGTCGCAGCCGGACAGGGTAATAAACTGGTTGAAGCTGACAAAGGGGTGCCGGCGGCGGCTGGAGCCCTGGTGGATGGCTTTGGCCAGCATTTTCTTCTGGGTGCCGCTTTCCCCCTGGATGAGAATGGGGAAATCGTAAAGGGAAAGCCTTCGGGCACTGGTGATCACCTCCTGGAACCTGGGGGAGGCAGTGGACAGACCGGAAAAGCTGCTGCGCTGCCGTTCAATGGGGGAGGCTTCCCGGCCGGGAGGTCCCCAGGGGGCCGGATCCGGGGGCAGGGGGGTCTGGGTTTTCTGTTTCTGGTCGGTATCCGGCTTGCTGGTCAGCAGAAATACCTGGGGATGACCGGGAAAAGACAGCTCCATGACACTTAATACCATGGGAATCCCCGCCGGACTGGTGATCCGGTAGTCTCCGGTCTGGCCCGGGAAGATTCTGGCGTACACCTCCGGGAGACAGTGGGAAAATAAGGCACCGGGTCCCTGCTTTTGGGAAATATTCCAGTCCCTGGCAAAGAGCCGGTTAACCGCCAGAATGACCCGTTTCTCGTCCAAAAGACAGATGCTTAAGGGCAGGTTGCCAATGGTGGCCAGAAGAAGCTGCTGGGAAAAGACAAAGCTGCTGTAGTAGTTTCCTGCGGTCTTTACCACCTTCAGAATATGGGAAATGTAATTCTGGGTGATCTGGTTGCCCAGGCCGGCAGGCAGGCGGAACAGGACGCACAGCTCATGGATGGTGGCGATATCGATGATCCGGTTGCCGATGTTGATCACATTGCGGATGTGGCCGGGGACCAGCTGGGGTTCCCCTACGGTGATGGCATAGCGCACCGCCGGGTCCGCTTCCACGGTTTTTCCCATATCTCCCGCATATGGGAGAAACTGGTACTGGGTCAGGCCCAGTTCCTCAAACTGCCGGATGGTGCTGACGGTGGAGCTTAAGAAATCATTGACCACATACACCCGTTCCCCGGCGGGAATCCGGATAATCTGGTCCAGAAAGGCGTGGTTAAAGGTCCGGGTGCAGACCATCTGGCAGACGGATTCCGGGACGGCCACGGAAAACTCCGCCTGGACACCGGCACTGGAAAACAGGATGCATTGGTAGGGGAGAAGCTGGGCACTGTCCGTAACGGCGGAAGGGGCGCTGGTATCAAAACGCACGTAATCTCCCAGTACGGACTGGAGATAGTCCTGGAATTCAATCCGGATATAAGGGTTGACACAGATGACCAGTACCGAAGGCCGGTCTTTTGGGCAAGACATGGGAATCCTCCTTTGTAGTGCCTGGCAGGTTTCCGGCACTTTTAGGATGATTATAGGATAAAACGGTAAAATAATCAACCTAATCACTTTATTTAATTAAAAAATCATGGCAAAAGAGAGAAATTCAACACTTTACTTTGACAAAGGATCGAAGTATGGGTAAAATAATAAACCAGCAGCAAAGAGGCGCTACTAAAAGTTCCCGGAAAAGGAATCCATTAGAACCGCCTTTGTTTTTTGTCCTGAATACAAAACAGAGACCAGAGGCTCTTAAATTATGAGGAGGGGTTTTATGAGAAAGACAGAAAAGAAGTTATGCGCACTGCTTCTGGCAGCGTCTATGGCAGCCCTGACCGCCTGCGGCGGCGGTTCCGGCAGTGCAGGTTCCGGTTCTTCCGCAGCACCTGCCGGCACGGCAGCAGCCGGAGAGACCCAGGCGCCGGTGGCAGAAGGCGAGTCCGTATCCCAGGAGACGGACATTGTGGCAGCGGTCAATGTGGATTTTACCACTATGGACCCTATGGATACCAGCGACACCTTATCCGGCGGCATCCAGCGTATGATTTCAGACAGTCTGTTCGGATTTGACGATGATATGGGCATTGTTCCCATGCTGGCCACCGGCTATGAGGCCAATGACGAGGCAACGGAATTCACCATCACCCTGCGGGAAGGCATTACCTTTACCGACGGCACCCCCTGGAACGCAGACGCGGCCCTGGCCAACTTTGCCAAGTGGGATGACGAGTCCTTAGGCCTTAAGAGAACCACCTTCCTGTGCAACGTGCTGGATACCTTTGAGAAGGTAGACGATTACACCATCAAGGTGACCCTGACCGAGCCCTTCGGCGCATTTATCAGCAACCTGGCCCATCCGGCCTGCGTGATCATGTGCCCCAGGACCATTGAGGCCGGCGTGGAGGAATGTGCCCGGAACCCGGTGGGAACCGGCCAGTACAAGTTTGTGGAATGGATCGAAGGCGACCATCTGACCCTGGAGCTGAATAAGGACTGGTGGGGCTATGACGCGGACATCTGCGGCGGCACTGCCCTGGCAGATGCAGACGCAGGCTTTAAGACCATCACCTTCAAGCCGGTACCGGAAAGCGCCACCCGTGTGGCCATGATCCAGTCCGGCGATGCCCAGATCATCTGGCCCATTCCCACAGAGAGCGTGTCCGTGCTGGAAAGCGATCCCAACGTAGTATCCTGCCAGGGTGACGGCATTGTGGTCCGCTATTTCATGATGAACACCCAGAAGGAGCCTTTCAATGATGTGCGGGTCCGTCAGGCCATTGACTATGCCATCAACAAGGAGGCTTATATCCAGGTAGTAAAGAACGGTCTGGCTATTCCGGCCACCTCCATCATCGGGCCGGCAGTCCAGTACTACAAAGGCAACGAGCCGAGACCCTATGATCCGGAGAAGGCCAAACAGCTTCTGGCAGAGGCCGGTTATCCCGACGGCTTTACCACATCGGTCATGTATGCCAACACCACGGCCAACCAGAAGCAGGTGGAATTCTTAAAGCAGCAGTTGGAGCAGGTAGGCATCAACCTGGAGCTGAACGGCCTGGAGAGCGCGGTTGTGAACCAGAAGATCCAGGATGTGGATGTTCCGGGGGCAGAGGCAGAGGTTGAATGTTATGTAATCGGATGGTCCCCGTCCACCGGCGATGCCGACTGGGGTATCCGTCCTCTGGTAGCCATTGAGTCTGAACCGCCTATGAGCTACAATATCTGCTATTTCGAGAACCAGGAACTGGAAGGCTACATTAAGACCGGTCTGGAAAGCGCAGATGATGCCACCCGTAAGGAGGCTTATGAGAAGGCCCAGGATCTTCTGTGGGAAGAGACTCCTATGGTGTTCCTGTGCGTGGACTCCAACACCTGGGCTACCGGAGCCAAGGTGCAGAACGTTAAGATTTATCCGGATGGCGCTATCAATATGAAGAATGCGAAGATGGCAAAATGATTCAATAATTCAGGCGCTGCAAGGCTGTGGATTCAGTTTGCAGCGTCTTTTCTTCTATTAACACACAAGGAGGAGATGAGAACCTATGTTGCGGTACACCTTAAAGCGAATCGTCGGAGTGCTTCCCACTCTGATCATAGTGGTAACCTTTGTGTTCTTTTTCGTGCGGATGATCCCAGGTGATCCGGCCCGTCTGGTGGCGGGAGAGCAGGCGACCCTGGATGCGGTGGAAGCGGTGCGGACCCAGCTTGGCTTAGACCAGCCCATTCACGTCCAGTATGTCCGGTATATCGGCGGACTGCTGCGGGGGGATCTGGGCATGTCCCTGCGGACCAAGCGTCCGGTGCTGACAGAGGTGGCAGCCAGGTACGGCAATACCATGGCCCTGACAGTGGCCAGCCTGGTGTGGAGTACCATTGTGGGGGTGTTTCTGGGGGTATGGTCCGGGAAGAACCGGGGAAAATGGCAGGATTTTACCGGCATGACCCTGGCAGTGTCCGGTATTTCCCTGCCTAACTTCTGGATCGGGTTTCTGCTGATTATGCTGTTTTCCGTGAAGCTGCGGTGGCTTCCCACCACAGGAACCGGAAGCTGGAAGAATCTGGTTCTGCCGGCCATTGCCCTGGGCACCAGCATCTCGGCCATCATAGCCCGGTTTACCCGTTCCTCCATTGTGGAGGTCATGAAGGAGGATTATATCCGCACGGCCAGGGCCAAAGGGCTGAAAGAGAAGACCGTTACCTGGGCCCATGCGTTCCGCAATTCCATGATCTCGGTGGTGACGGTGGTAGGCCTCCAGTTCGGCTTCCTCTTAGGCGGTTCCGTGGTTACGGAAGCGGTGTTTGCCTATCCGGGTCTGGGACAGCTTCTGGTGGAGTCTGTCAACTACCGGGATTATCCGGCTATCCAGTCCCTGATTCTGATTTTCTCGCTGCAGTTTATTGTGATCAATCTGATTGTGGATATTCTTTATGCGGTCCTCAATCCGGAAATCAAGTTGTCATAGGAGGGTGCGCATATGTTGGGTAAGAAAAAAGCAGCCGGGGCAGAGCTTAATGAAAAGACAGATATCAAGACACCTGTCTCGGAGATGGTCCGGAAGTTCAAAAAACAGAAGAATTCCGTGGTTGCCCTGGTGTTTATCCTGTTTCTGGTGTTCCTGGCATTGTTCGGGGAGGCACTGGCACCCTTTAAGATCAATGAATATGATTACAGCTCCATCCTCCAGGGGCCAAGCGCTGCCCACTGGTTCGGCACCGATGAGTTCGGGCGGGACCTGTTCTCCCGGATCATCTGCGGTACCCGGATTTCCCTGGCGGTAGGTCTTTCCGCCGTGTCCGTAGGCGCTGTCTGCGGTACGGTGCTGGGGCTTCTGGGGGGATATTACCGGGGGATCGTGGACGCGGTGATCATGCGGATCTGCGACACCCTGTTTGCATTTCCGGGCATTATCCTGGCCATTGCCATTGTGGCCATTTTGGGCAGCGGCATCGGCAATGTGGTGATTGCGGTGGCAGTCTTCTCCACGCCTACCTTTGCCCGGCTGGTCCGGGGGCGGACCCTGGCCCTGAAGAATTCGGTCTTTGTCCAGGCAGCCAGGAACTTAGGGGCCTCGGATGCCAGGATTCTGTTCCGCCATATTCTCCCCGGCGCCGTGCCGGAGATTATTGTCCAGTTTACCATGTCCGTAGGTTCCTCCATCCTGACGGCTTCCTCCTTAAGCTTTCTGGGTATGGGAGCCCAGCCGCCTACACCGGAGTGGGGGCTTCTGCTGGCCAACGGGCGCAACTACATGATGACCAGTATGCACTGTACCCTGTTTCCGGGACTTGCCATCTTCCTGACCGTACTGAGCTTTAATATTCTGGGAGACGGCCTCAGGGATGCGCTGGACCCGAAGCTTACGGACTAGAGAGAGGAGAGAGGGAACCCATGGAAGATAACAGAAAGAATATATTGGAAGTGAAAAACCTCCACACCTATTTCTATACAGACGGTGGAGTGGTGAAATCCGTGGACGGCGTGGACTTTGAACTGAAGGAAGGGTCCACCCTGGGGATTGTGGGAGAGTCAGGAAGCGGAAAGAGCGTTACCTCCCTGTCCATTATGGGACTGCTGGCCGGAACCACCGGCAGGATCACGGAAGGGGAGATTCTTCTGGAGGGGAAGGACATTGCCCATATCAGTGAGGAGGAGAAGCGCAAGCTCCGGGGAAGCCAGATCTCCATGATCTTCCAGGAGCCTATGACCAGCTTAAATCCGGTGATGAAGATCGGAAAACAGCTGACCGAGTGTATTCTCCAGCACCAGAACATTTCCAAAGAAGAGGCCTACAAAAAGGCGGAGGATATGCTGCGCAGGACCGGTGTGCCCAGGGTGGAGCATATGATGAAGGAATATCCCTTCCAGCTTTCCGGCGGCCAGCGCCAGAGGGTGATGATCGCCATGGCCCTGGTATGCCGCCCCAAGATCCTGATCGCCGACGAGCCTACCACAGCTCTGGATGTGACCATCCAGGCCCAGATTCTGGAACTGATGGAAGGGCTGAAGAAGCATATCGGCACCTCCATTCTGTTCATCACCCATGACCTGGGGGTAGTGGCAGAGGTCTGTGATGAGGTGGTGGTCATGTACTGCGGACGGGTGGTAGAAAAGGGCGATGTCAAAGAGCTGTTTGCAAAGCCCTCCCATCCCTATACCGTGGGACTGTTAAACTCCATTCCCAGACTGGGGGAATCCGTGGAGGAGCTGGAGGCAATTCCGGGCAATGTACCCAATCCCAAGTATATGCCAAAGGGCTGCAAGTTTGCGCCCCGGTGCAATAGGGTCATGGAACGGTGCCGGGAGGAGGAACCGGGATTCTACGAAATCGGGGACGGACATACCTGCAGATGCTGGCTGTATGAGAAAGGCGGTGCGTGACCATGGCAAGGGAAAACCAGTGTTTATTGCATGTGGAAGACATGAAAATCTACTATCCGGTGGCCGGAAAGAAGCTTGGCACTACGGATTACGTGAAGGCAGTGGACGGTGTGTCCTTTGACGTAAGGCGGGGGGAGGTCTTCGGCATTGTAGGGGAATCCGGCTGCGGCAAATCCACCCTGGGCCGGGGCATCTGCAAGCTGGAGAAGCCCACAGGCGGAACGGTGATTCTGGACGGGGAGGATATCTCAGGCTACAATGACCGCCAGATGCGCCCGGTCCGCAAGAAGGTCCAGATGGTGTTCCAGGACCCCTATGCTTCCTTGAATCCCCGCATGTCCGTATTTGACATTATTGCGGAGCCCCTGGTGATCCACAACCTGGCCAGGAACAAGGGGGAGCTGGAGGAGAAGGTGCTGGATCTTCTGCGGAAGGTGGGGCTGGACGACTACCATGCCAACCGGTATCCCCATGAATTTTCCGGAGGCCAGCGGCAGAGAATCGGAATCGCCAGGGCCCTGGCCGTGCAGCCCTCCCTGATCATTGCCGACGAGCCGGTATCGGCGCTGGATGTGTCCATCCAGGCCCAGGTGCTGAACCTGATGAACCAGTTAAAGAAGGAATTCCACCTGACCTATATTTTTGTGGCCCACGACTTAAGCGTGGTGGAGCACATCAGCGACCGGGTGGGGGTCATGTATCTGGGGAACTTTGTGGAGGTGGGAAACAAGGAAAGCCTGTATGCGTCTCCCCTGCATCCCTACACCCAGGCCCTGCTTTCCGCAGTGCCGGTGCCGGACCCTACGGCCAGGAAGGAGCGGGTGATCCTGGAAGGAAATATTCCTTCCCCCTTAAATCCGCCTAAGGGCTGTAAGTTCCACACCCGGTGTCCCAGGGTTATGGAGTGCTGCAAGACGGAGGCTCCGGGGCGGTATCAGGTCAGTGAGGACCATTATGTATACTGTCATCTGTATGATGACCGGAAATCCTTGTGATCCATATGCCTGCATCTGGGGATGCAGGGCGGAAAGTGGGTGATTGCTATGAAACTGTTTATCAGTGCAGATATTGAGGGCTGCGCCGGGCTGGCCATTCCGGCGGAGGCCCATAAGCAGGAGGCGGCGTACCGGCCCTTTGCCCAGGAAATGACCCAGGAGGTGCTGGCTGCCTGTGAGGCGGCCAGGGATATGGGGGCTGCGGAGATCGTGGTCAAGGACGGCCATGGGGACGCTTCCAATATTGACCCGCTGCAGATGCCGGATTATGTGCGGCTGATCCGGGGAAAAAGCGGGCATCCTTACAATATGATGTGGGGCATTGACCAGAGCTTTGACGGGGTGCTTTACATCGGATACCATGCACCGGCAGGGAACCCGGAGTTTGCCATCAGCCACACGTCTACAGGCAACAGCCTGTACATCCGGCTCAACGGAATGTATATGAGCGAGTTTCTGATGAATACTTATACGGCAGCCAGCCTGGGAGTGCCGGCGGTATTTCTGTCCGGGGACAGTGCCGTCTGCAGTCTGGCCAGACAGCAGGTGCCGGCCATTGAGACGGCGGTGACCAAGGCAGGGGTGGGAGGCGCGACCATCTGCGAACCACGGCATATGGTGCTGGAACGGATCCGCCAGGGGGTGAAAAAGGCCCTGGCAAAGGACCTTTCCGCCTGCCGGGTGCAGCAGCCGGAGCAGTTCACCTATGAGGTGACCTTTAAGGACTGGAAGAAGGCTTACCAGATGTCCTTCTATCCGGGAATGGAGCAGGTGGACACCTTTACCATCCGGCTGGTGACCGGCAGATGGATGGATGTGGTGACCGCCCACTGTTTTGTGGTGTATTAAAACGTAACCAACAGAATGAAGGAGACTGAAAAATCATGGATATGCAGATGTTTGGCCGGATTTCGGATGCATTTGGGCCAAGTGGATTTGAGGAGGATGTGATCCGCACCATTGCCGGGTACTGTACCCGGTACCAGGTGGAAAATGACGCGATGAACAACTTGTATGTAAGGATGCCGGAAGCGGACGGGACCAGTCCGGTGGTCCAGCTGGATGCCCATACAGACGAGTGCGGCTTCATGGTCCAGACCATCCACGACAACGGGGTTCTGGGGATTCTCATGCTGGGCGGGTTTGTGCTGAGCAATATTCCGGCCCACACGGTGGTGGTCCGCACCCGGAAGGGAAAGCTGGTGAAGGGGATCATTACCTCCAAGCCGGTGCATTTCATGAACGAGAAGGAACGGGCTTCCCAGGAACTGGATATTGAGAAGCTGTATGTGGATATCGGCGCCACCAGCCGCCGTGAGGTTGAAGAGGTCTTCGGAGTATCCATAGGGGACCCTATGATGCCGGATGTGTCCTTTTCCTATGATGAGGAGCACGGAATCTGTCTGGGAAAGGCATTTGACAACCGGGCCGGATGCGCCTGCATCGTGGATACCATGGAGCAGCTTTATGAGGAGCGGCAGCATCTGCCGGTCCAGGTGGTTGGCGCCTTTGCCGCCCAGGAGGAGGTGGGTATGCGGGGAGCCGCGGTGACCTCCCAGGTGGTGAAGCCGGATCTGGCCATTGTGTTTGAGGGATCGCCTTCGGATGATTTTTACTTCAGTGCAGGCCAGGCCCAGGGGCGGATGAAGTCCGGTGTGCAGATCCGGCGGATAGACAAAAGCTATATTTCTAACCCGGTGTTTATGGAGTATGCCATGGAGCTGGCCGGAAAGTACGGGATACCGTACCAGGAGGCTGTGCGCAGAGGCGGAAGCACCAATGCAGGAAAGATCAGTCTCACCGGCAAGGCGGTTCCGGTGCTGGTTCTGGGAGTGCCCAGCCGTTACGTGCACACCCATTACAATTTCTGCGCCAGGGAGGATCTGGAGGCAGCCAGTGCCCTGGCCGCCCATGTGATCCGCAATCTGGACACGGAGCGGGTCCGGCATATCTGCCGGCAGGATGTGCTGGAAGGCAGGTAAGAGGCCCGGGACAAGGAGGAAATGTGAAATGACAAGCAAAAAAAAGCCGGTCATAGGCATTCTGGGCCTTACCAGAATGTCGGACCCGGGACTTTATATCAGCGGGGAACAGGTGTTTATGTCCGGCACCAATGTACGGGCAGTCCAGAGAAACGGAGGTGTTCCGGTTGTGATTCCCGTATCCGCCCTGGCGGAGGATGCAGAGGCGGCTCTTGGCTTCTGTGACGGGATTCTGGTTCCCGGCGGGGATGATGTGACCCCCTGGTATTATGACGAGGAGCCCCTTCCGGTGATCGGAGCCTTCCGGCCGGACATTGACGATGCCTGGATGAAGGCGGGGCAGTATGCCCTTAAGGCCCGGATTCCCATGCTGGGAATCTGCAAGGGCCACCAGTTTTTAAACGTGCTCATGGGAGGAAGTCTTTACCAGGACCTGTCTCTTCAGGAGGGAGAGCGGATTCAGCATTTGCAGCGGTTCAGCCGGACCTATCTGACCCACCATGTGGAGGTGGAAGAGGGAACCCGGCTGGCAGCTCTCCTGGGTGCGGGAAAGGTAAAGACCAATTCCATGCACCACCAGTCCGTCAAGAGGCTTGGAAAGGGGCTTAAGGTATCGGCCAGGGCCTGTGACGGCACCATTGAGGGCCTGGAGGACGAGGAGGGCCTGATTCTGGGGGTCCAGTGGCATCCCGAGGATCTGGTGGATTCGGCTCCGGTAATGAACCGGCTGTTTGCGGATCTGGTGGAACGGGCCGGGAAGCGCTGTGGCAGATAAGAAGGAGCCGGATGAACCGGAGGCAGTGAAAAAGCCAGGCAGGGGAGCTGCCTGGCTTTTTCTGAGGGGAGTATAAATAATTAATAAGGCTGAAGAAAATGATTTTAAGGGAAATCGATCTTCTTCAACTCCATTATACTGGATAAAATCAGAAAAAGCAAATGTATATTTCAGAAAAAACCAGCCATACTACTCCTGTAACAAATCCAATGAACTCTCAGGAGGTAAAACCATGAAAGACAATTACAGCGACATGGATAACAGCAAAAACTGCCACAACAACAGCCAGAATTCTACCAGCCGCAACAGCAGCCAGAACAACAGCAGCCAGAACAGCACCAGCCGTAACAGCTCCCAGAACAATTCCGGCCGCAACAGCAGCCAGAACAGCACCAGCCGCAACAGCTCCCAGAACAACTACTAATCACGGTGCCTGGAAGTCTGCAATGGAGCAGAGCCCGTTATATGCGGGTCCCGCTGGATTGCAGGAAAACAGAGCCGCTCCTGGACAAGGGGCGGCTTTGCTGCATATACTACATAGAAAGAATAAAATGGCGGTGCAGTATGTGGTCATTAATCAGTCCGTCGGAGCTGGAACAATATCTGGATGAGAACCGCAGTATGGTCCTGGTGGACCTGCGGGACCGGGCCTCCTACCAGGCCGGTCATATACGGGGGGCAGTCAACATCCCCTATGAGGAAATGCCGGCGTATCTGTACTGGCTTCCCAGGGATACCCTGATCGTACTATACTGCTACCACGGCCCCAGGAGTATGCTGATGGCGCGGGAACTGGCGGATCTGGGGTATATGGTGGTGGATGTGTACGGAGGGCTTCAAAGCTACCGGGGGAAATATATGGAGTAAGGGCACAGGGCAGCCTGAGGTTTTGGAATATAGGGGGCTTCTTGCCCCCGAAAAGCACCGGGGACGAAGCATCGGGCGTCCGCCCGATGGGGAAAACCGGACGGAAACAGTCTTACAAGCCAGCTTGACGTCTGTTTCCGTCCGGTTTTCCCGCCCTGCGAACTGTTACCCTATTCTATCTTAAATTTCCCAATCTGGCCATATACTTATTGAAATTTTTCCCCACATCGTGTAAACTAGACTTATTATCGCACAAAAATGTCGCAAACTATCATGATACAAAAAAGGAGCCCCTAATGAAAAAAGCAATGAATCAATCCAAATTGAACATGATTCTTAACGGGATATCCATCTTGTCCCTGGTGCTGGTGCTGGTGCTGCTGCTTTCCTACAACGCAATCAACGGAAAGCTTTCCCAGGCCAGTGAGGACAGGTTCAACCTGACCTACAATGCCAACCGCTTCATGAACGGATCAGCGTATCTGACCAATGAGGTCCGGGCCTACGCATCCACCGGTGACCAGGTTCACTATGACAACTACTGGAATGAGATCAACAACTTAAAGAACCGGGACCTGGGCGTGGCCGCCATGCAGGAGATCGGGATCACTGCAGCAGAGCAGAACATGATCAACCAGATGTCGGCCCTTTCCAACAATCTGGTGCCTCTGGAGGAGGCTGCCATGGAGCAGGTGCAGAACGGCCAGATGCAGGAGGCCCTGGATTATGTATACGGAAGCGACTACAGCACCGTGATTGCCAGCATCAATTCTCTTAAGGAACAGTTCCTGAAGGATCTGGATACAAGGACCGGCGGAGAGGTGCAGGGTCTGGCGGTTATGGCAAATATTGCGGAGCTTGTCATTTTCCTGATGCTGATTTTTGTGGCCGTGATTCAGCTTTGTGTTATGACCGTGACCAGAAAACGGATTCTGAATCCGGTGATCCAGGTGAAAAAGCAGATGGGAGAGATTTCCCAGGGAGATCTGTCGTCGGAATTTGCGTTGGAGCCGGATACCTCCGAGATCGGAATGCTGGTCCAGTCCATTCATGAGACCAAACGGGAACTGAAAAAATACATAAAGGATATTGATTCCAAGCTGGCCCAGATGGCCCAGGGAAAGATGGATCTTTCCATTGGAAGCGACTACCGGGGAGAGTTTCAGCCCATCCAGAAGGCCATGTCCCAGATTCTGGATTCCCTTAACAGCGCTTTAAGCCAGATCAACCAGACCGCAGGCCTGGTCTCTGCGGAATCCGAGAAAATGGCCTCCGACGCCAGGGTTCTGTCCAACGGTGCGGTGGAGCAGGCCTCGGCAGTGGAAGAGCTTTCCAGCAGCATCCAGAGTCTGTCTGAGCAGGTGGGAAGCACCTCCAGGGATGCGGAGAATGCCCGCCAGTCCGCCGCCGACGCAGTGGAGCAGCTGGGTGTCTGCAACCAGAAGATGGCAGATCTGACCACAGCCATGGCAGATATTTCCCAGGCGTCCCAGAAGATCAGCGGAATCATCAAGACCATTGAGGATATTTCCTTCCAGACCAATATTCTGGCTCTCAATGCCGCGGTGGAGGCGGCCCGGGCCGGTTCCGCAGGCAAGGGCTTTGCCGTGGTGGCCGACGAGGTTCAGGGGCTTGCTACCAAGAGTTCCATTGCAGCCCAGGATATTACCAAGCTGATCCACAACTCCATGAATCTGGTAGAACATGGAACCGCCCTTTCCGCAGATACCACCCAGACCCTGGCATCCGGTGTTGCCGGTGCCACCAGGGCTACGGAGCTGGTGGAGCGGATTGCCAGTTCCGCCAGGGACCAGGCAGAGGCCCTGTCCCAGCTTACCCAGGGTATGGAGCAGATCTCCAATGTGGTCCAGACCAACGCGGAGACCGCAGAGAAGTCTTCCCAGTCTGCCCAGGAGCTTTACGGGCGGGCAGAGGAGCTGAAGCATTCGGTTCAGAGGTTCCAGCTGCGCAGATAGTGTCTGGGCAGGCAAGGGGGCATCCTCCTGTCCGTCTTAAGCCGGACGGGAAATACGGGACGTTTTCCCTGCCGTGTGAACTGTAATATAATAGTAAAGGACAGAACAAGCGGCTGTGCTGCTGCGGGCCTGACAGGGTGCAGCACGGCTGCTTTTTCCTTCAACAGGATGGATTGGAAGATGCACGATACATTTATTGACTTATTTGCCGGCTGCGGAGGCTTAAGCGAAGGCTTTTACCGGCAGGGGTTCCGGGCCGCAGCCCATGTGGAGATTAACCCGGTGGCCTGCGAGACTCTGCGGGCCAGAATGCGTTATTATGGGTATGAGGACGCGGAAAGGGCGGTGCTGGAGATGGATATCACCAGGGCGGATGTGATAGAACGTCTGGAAGAGGTGGTAGCCGGACAACCGGTTGATCTGATTATCGGCGGCCCGCCCTGCCAGGCCTACTCCAGCCTGGGACGGGCCAAGGACGACCAGGGCATGCGCAATGATCCACGGAATTATCTTTTTGAAAGCTATGTAAAGGTGCTGGACCATTACCGGCCCAAGTTTTTTGTTTTCGAAAACGTCACGGGAATCCTGACTGCGAAAATCAACGGAAAGCACATCATTGATACCATTCTGGGTGCACTGGGCGTCCACTACAAGGTGGTATTAAGGCCCCAGGAATGCGTGCTGAATTCGGCCCATTACGGGGTGCCCCAGATCCGGAAGCGGGTGATTATCATCGGGGTCCGCAAGGACCTTCCCATGACACCGGAAGAAATGTATGCCGGGATCAGAAAGACCCACTATGATCCGGAGATGCCCCAGGAGGCCAGGGGGAAGCTGAAACCGTATGTGACGGTGCGGGATGCCATCGGGGAGCTTCCCAGGCTGGCCCCGGGAGAAGGGGAGCCGGTGGTTCCCTTCCGTTCAAACCGGGACAATGAATTCCTGCGCAGGATCACCGGGGAATCGGACCGGGAGCTTCGGGACCATGTGGCCCGGAACCACAATCCTGTGGACCGGGAGCGGTACCGGGCCATGAGCGGCAACCACTGGACCTTTCAGGAGCTTCTGGAGAAGCGCAGGGACCTGCGCCACGAGAAGCAGCGGGTATTTGGCAACAGCTATACGGTCCAGTGGTGGGACCTGCCCTCCAAGACCATCATTGCCCATCTGTACAAGGACGGGAACCAGTTTATCCATCCGGACAGCAGCCAGGCCAGGACCTTCACGGTCCGGGAGGCAGCCAGGCTCCAGTCCTTTCCCGATGATTTTGAGTTCAAGGGTCCCAGGACCGAGCAGTACAAGCAGATCGGAAACGCGGTGCCGCCCCTTCTGGCGGAGGCTATTGCCGTCTGCATGAAGGAGAAGCTGGCTGCGCTGGAACAGGAAGACCGGGCGGCGCACCAGGACCGTTACCATAAAGGAGCTGAGAAACATGATATTTAAGCCGGTATCTGCGCTGGCGGATAAGACGGAGAAAAGTATTTTCCTGGAGCTGGCCGGAGTCTATATCCGGCTGGTGGAGGTGTTCTGCCAGAAAAACGGGCTGGAGCCGGTTCCTTCAGAGGCAGGGCTGCCGGAGCTTTCCGGGGAGCTGTGCAGCATGGGTGTGATCACCTGCGGGGAGGAGCTGCCCCTTCTGGGGGAAGTCCTGGGAAGCCAGTATGTCCGTTTTCTCCAGGCAGTGAAGACAGCCATCCGTTACAGAAATGACATGGGCGGTCTGCTGGACAGGCTGTACAATTCCAGGAGAAAGAAACTCCAGGACAGGATGAGGCAGGAGACGTCCTTAAGCCTGGTGGATTTCTTCTGCGGGGCAGGGGGCTTGAGTCTGGGCTTTATCCAGGAAGGATTTCATGTAAAGCTGGCCAATGATATTGAGGATGTGTGCATCCGTACCTACCGGTACAACCACCCGGAGCTGCCTTCCGGCCAGGTGGTCCAGGGAGACATCAAGGAGATCGTGGACCGGACCGGGGATTACATTGACCAGGACATTGACGTGGTGGTAGGAGGGCCCCCCTGCCAGGGCTTCAGCGAGGCCAACCGGCAGCGGGTCATCGACGACCCCAGGAACAAGCTTTACAAGTATTTTGTCAAGGCCGTGGAGCAGATCGCCCCCCGGTTTGTGGTAATGGAAAATGTGAAAGGCATGCTGAAGGTGGCGGACCAGGTGGTGGAGGATTACAGCAGGCTGCGGGCAGGGAAGAACGGGGAGAATTACAGCTATCTGGTGGATTACCGGATTCTCAATTCCCAGTATTTTTCCGTGGCCCAGAGCCGGGAGCGGCTGATCTATATTGCAGTGAGAAGCGATGTGGCTGCGGAAAAGGGGCTGACACCCGGAGGCATACTGGACGAGATTGAGGCGGGATGCCAGGGCAACCCGGCCTATGTGCTGACGGATGCACTGGAGGATATCCCGGCCCTAAAGGCGCCCCGGATCAAAAACCAGAATGAAATCGACAGTGAGACCTGCGGCAAGAAGATTGACGTGAATCCCTTTGAGCACCATGAAAATGCCTATCTGGACCTGATCAACCAGGGGCGGAAGATTCCCTGGCTGTTTAATCACAAGGCCCGGTACTTAAGCGACGTAAACTATGAGATCTACCGCCGTCTGGACCAGGGGGACGATGCCACCAACGAGAAGATCCGGGATATTATGCCCTATGCCCACAGGAACCACTGTTTTAAAGACAAGTATTACAAGCTGATTGCGGACCGGCCCTGCCGGACGATTACGGCCCATCTGAAAATGGACTGTCACTCCCATATCCACCCGTACCAGGTGCGGAGCCTGACCCCCAGGGAGGCAGCCAGGGTCCAGTCCTTTCCCGATGACTATCTGTTTCTGGGGGCCTATCTGAAGACCTATATGGAAATCGGAAACGCGGTTCCGCCGGTAATGGCCAGGGCCATTGCAAAGGTGATCCGGGGGTATCTGTAGGAAAAGGGCAATGGAGGTGGCGGCATGAAGATCATCCATGTGATCAAAAAGCTCAACAACACGGAGTTAAACAAGGCAGGGACCAATGACAGCTATGTGATGGTTCCCAAAAAGCTGGATGTGTCGGACCTGTTCCCGGAGGTAAACCGGACCATAGAGTTCATTTTTAAGAAAAACGGGGACATTATCCGGGTCCGCCACACTACGGGCACAGAGAAACGGATCGTAGGCCTGGGGGAATTTTACCGCAGCAACCAGGTCTGTGCCGGGGATGAAATCCTGTTCGAGCGGCAGATTCTTCACGGGGAGTCCCGGTATTATATGGATCTGAAACAGAAGACCAGAACTCTGGTGCTCCAGAAGCTGCGGGAAGGATTTGCCATTCTCACACCGGAGCGGCTGGATGTGCTTGCCGGGGGAAGTACCGTCAATACGGATTTCGGTCCCCAGCCGCTGGAACTGAAATTTCTTGGGGCTGTGGGAAAGCGGAAGGATTCTCCGGGTACCACGGACATCTATGATCTGCAGGTGGGAGGCCTGGGTACTGCCTGGAAGTATGCTTCCAAACAGATGGTGGAGATTGAGCCGGGGCGGGAGCCGGGAACCGTCACCGTGACCGAGGCAGGAACCTGGAGGAAATACAGCTTCAGTATGGAGGAAGAGGATGGCTAATTATTTTGTGATGCAGGTGGATTCCCTGGTGCGGACATTTTCCGTTATGGATACCGGAAAATGCATCCAGTTCGGCATGGAGGCCCAGGACCACGGGGCGGTGCTTGCAGAGCCGGAAACCGGGGACTGGATTCTGGGATATGTGACTGCCCCGGTCAATGAAATCCGCCTGGTATTCCAGGTCGCCGGGAAAGAAAACGGAGACAGGCTGGAGCTGGTAAAGAAGATGGAGGTGGAGGCAGGGGTCCGGGTAGGGGACCCGGCCCTGGAAGAATGGATTGCCAGAAACCATCTGTCCGGGCTGACGGAAACCAGATTCCGGGAAATCTGCGGGCGGCTGGTGGAGGGGCAGAAGCTGGAGCTTCCAGTGGAGGAAGAGCCAGCGGGCACGGCCGGGGACGGCTCCGGAGACAGGGAGGAGGGCAGCCCATGTCTGACCAGCGGGGAGCTTCCGGCCGGCCAGGTACCGGACAATGGTGCCGGTGCCATGGGGAGCGAAAGCGGCCTGGCCCATGGCGGCAGCCGGGAAATCCTCGGCACCAGCGGCAGCCTTCTGGAGACCTCTGCCGGGGTCACGGCGCCCAGGCTTCCGGTTCCCTGGAACTATCTGGTGTTCGGTGCGCCGGGGACCGGCAAGAGCCATCTGGTATCCCGGATGCAGAAGAAATATTTTCCCGATGAAGACAGCTTTGAGCGGGTGACCTTTTATGCCAGCTATTCCTATGCCAATTTTGTGGGGACTTATAAGCCCAGAATGGAGGGAAAGGACATTGGCTATGGCTTTGTGCCGGGACCCTGGGTCCGGGTGCTGGAAAAGGCCATCCGCCATCCGGAGAGAAATTTTCTGCTGATTGTGGAGGAGATCAACCGGGCCAATGCAGCGGCTGTTCTGGGAGATATGTTCCAGCTTCTGGACCGGAAAACAGGCAAAAGCCAGTATCCGGTTAGTACCAGTGAGGATTTGAAACAGTATCTGGCCTCAGGCTATTACGAGGATTTTCAGGAACGGCCGGAGCTGCAGAAGCAGTATCTGGATTCCTTTGGAAAACTTCTGATCCCTTCCAACATGTATCTGTGGGCCACCATGAACAGCGCGGACCAGGGGGTATTTCCCATGGATACGGCGTTTAAGCGGAGATGGGATTTCCGGTATATGGGGGTGGATGAGGAAGAAGGGCAGGTGGATCATGTGCATTTTCTGGCGCCCGGGGGAGAGGGGAACCAGGAGCGGGTCTCCTGGAACCGGCTGCGCAGGGCAGTCAATGCACGGCTGTCTAAGGAATGCCGGGTCAATGAGGACAAGCTGCTGGGTCCCTTTTTCCTGTCCGGCGGGATTCTGGAGACAGAGGAAGGGTCAGGCCTGGTGAAGGACAATCCTGGATTTCTGGAAGCCTTTAAGAGCAAGATTCTCATGTATCTGTTTGAGGACGGAGCCAGACAGAAGCGGCCCCAGATGTTTGCGGGCTGTGAGGACCACAGCCGGTATTCGGCAGTCTGTGAGGCCTTTGACCGGGTGGGAGTCCGTATCTTTGGGGAGCAGGTTCATGAGGAGGCCGTGGTGCCGGAGGAATAGGAAGGAATGTTGCTGTCTGTATATATAAGGGAACAAAAGGCCTACAAATACCAGGAGCTGAGGGAACTGCTGGCTTTGACAAAGGAGGGCTTTCTGCCTTTTATGGAGCGTCTCAGGAGTTACGGGATCGTAAAGCCGGTTCCGGCAGCCCTGGGGGAGGAAGCGCTGTCCGGTCTGGACGGAGACCTGCCGGGCGTATATCCGGGAGACGGGCAGGAGCAGGTCTACGTATTCACGTTTGTGGGGATTGTCCAGGCCGGGGAGCGGATTCTCAAGTGCTGTCCCAAGTATCTGGATAAAGAGAACCCTTTTCAGGAGATGAAGCAGATTCTCAAGGTGCTGCGGCGTTACCATTCCAGAAGGCAGGAGCTTGGCATCTACCGCTTCCAGGGAGAAGAGGGGGCCTTTCACCGGCTGGGAGTGATGCTGTATCTGGTGGAGGACTATCTGGAATACGGGGCCTATACAAGCTGGCAGCCGGTGACCGAATTAAACGGCAGCGGGGAGATCTTCTGGGACCGGACCATCCATGAGACCGTTGCCCTGACGGTAGGGGGCCGTCCTTTCTACCCGGAGCTTCTGACCGCAGGCAGCAATGACGATGAACATGATTATTTCCGCCGCCTTCACCGGTGCATTGTGACGGAATGCTCCCGGAGTCTGGATGAGGCGGGGCTGACCGGGCTTCTGGAGCTGGAGCGGCTGTATGAAAGCGACGAGGTGCTGGAGGATCTGGGAGATGAGGAAATGCTCCTGTACCGGATTGGCCGGGAGCTGGATGTCCAGTTCGATGACCGCAGGTGCAGAATCCTGGAGCTGATGGATACCTATATCGCCCACCGGCAGATGCCGGAGGAAGGCAGCGGGCTGTACCTTCTGGGGACCAGCCATTTTGAAACCGTGTGGGAGGCCGTGTGCGTACAGACTATGAAGAACTGCCTGGGCAGGCCTCTGGGAAGCCCTTATGCTCCGGGCCAGACATTGCTGAACCTGATTGAACGGCCCAGGTGGCGGTATCAGGACAGCAGCGACCGGGTGACGGCTCCCGGTACCCTGGTGCCGGACCTGGTTACGGTTTATGAGAACCGGGGCCGCAGGGTGTTTGCGATTCTGGATGCCAAGTATTACCGGATCTGCCTGGAACGGGGGCGGGTGTCCGGCCAGCCGGGAATCGCCGATATTACCAAGCAGTATCTGTACCAGCTGGCTTTTCAGGATTTTATCCGGGACATGGGATATGACCGTGTGCAGAATGCCTTTCTCTTTCCGGGCTGCGGCCAGGAGCCGGAGTATCTGGGAAGGGCGGAGCTTTCTATGCTGGCCGGGGCCGGACCTGGGGGTCTTTCCCACATTGCCGCAGTGAGACTTCCGGCAGGCCGGCTGTACGATGCCTATATCGCAGGCCGGGAGGAGGAACCGGCCCGGCTTCTGGCATGTGTGCCGGAGGACTGAAAGGGCGGACCGGGAACCGGTGTGCCTGGGGGAAGCGGAGCCGGACCGGGGCAGAGGCAGAGGCGCGGCAGCTATGGGAGTCTGGTCCGGCAGGAGGGGAATGCCATGGATGTAATGACCAGGGAGCAGAGACGAAAGAATATGCAGCATATCCGCAGCCGGGATACCAGGATCGAGGTACTGCTGCGCAAGGCCCTGTGGGCCAGGGGCCACCGTTACCGGAAGAATGTCAAGGGGCTTCCGGGCCAGCCGGATATTGTTCTGACCAAACATAAGATTGCTATTTTCTGCGACGGAGAGTTCTTTCACGGCAAGGACTGGGAGGTGCTGCGGGTGCGTCTGGAAAACAGCAACAACAGTGACTTCTGGATCAGCAAGATCTCCCGCAACCGGCAGCGGGACGACGAGATCAACAAGAAGCTTCTGTTTATGGGCTGGACCGTGATCCGCTTCTGGGGGGATGAGATCAAGAAGCATACGGATGAGTGTGTGAAGGTGGTGGAGGAAGTGATCTGGGAGCTGAAGATGGAGGAGGGGAACGGATTTGAATGATAAGAAGATCGCATTTATCACATGCGTCAGTGATGAAAGCGAATATGCGGAGTGCAGGTTTTATCTGGAACGGCTGCATATTCCGGAGGGATATGCTGTGGATTATCTGTGTATCCAGGATGCACCGTCCATGGCGGCCGGCTACAACGCTGCCATGGAGGATTCTGACGCAAAATATAAGGTGTATCTTCACCAGGATGTTTTCATTAAATATGTGAATTTTATCCCGGATCTGCTGGCTGTGTTTGCCGGTGACCCGCAGGTCGGAATCGTGGGCGTGGTGGGAAAGACGGAGATGGGAACCACGGCCCTGGGAATCATGGAATGGGATGTGGGAAACGTGATCCACAACCATGAGATCATGGATTTGAATTTCCCGGAGCAGGGGGATTTTGCCCAGGTAGCTGCAGCGGACGGCCTATTGCTGGCGACCCAGTATGATATTCCCTGGAGAGCGGATATTTTCGATGGATGGAATTTCTATGACATTTCCCAGTGTATGGAATTTCGGAAAAGGGGATATAAGGTGGCGGTTCCCAGGCAGAAGGAAATCTGGTGCTGCCATGATGCGCTGGGATCAAAGTTCACGGACTACTTTGCCTATTATGACCGGTTCCTTCTGGAATACGGTGAGGCCGCAGGCATTGCCGGAGAAAGAACCACGGAAGAACTTCTGGAAAGCAAAAGAATCGTGGAATATGCCAGACAGCTTCCGCAGCTGCGGGAAGCGCTGGAAGCGCTTGTGAACGCCGGAGAAAAGGCAGGGCTGCGGGAATTCTTTCAGAATCCGGATTTTCAGAGATTTGCACATTTGCGGGAGTATGAGGATATTGTGGACATAGACTGGATGGAAGAGAAGAATCATTCCGGGCAGCGATTCTGGACCCCAGGCATGTCTGCATCCCGGCTGGTGTTAAAGCTGCGGGCGCTGAAATATGCTTTGAAGCGGATCGAGTATGGGGCGGACGAAGGGGAGGATGCCTGGATTCGGGAGCATTATTCCCTGTATGCAGTGGTGCGGGCGTGTATCCAGTACACCACTTATAAGGACAAAATTCTTCAGAAGCTGGGGATTGTTTTATAGGAGCATAGTAACTGGTTGCTGCTGTTTTCGTCCGGTTTTCCCTGCCTGGTCAACGGCAACACATATTATAAGTTTTTCTTATTTTAATATGGGAAAAGAGCATTTGTCACACTCTCCAGCCGGGATTATAATACCCTCAGTGGACAAGGGGACACACGCCCCAAGTACCGTCTTTTGGCGGCTGGCGGCGTTAACGTCAATCG
>CAJTOV010000044.1:14802-24338 GCA_910577765.1 uncultured Lachnospiraceae bacterium | reverse complement strand
AATAGACGGATACAAAATATTGGAACGTATGACAGCAAAAGTATGGACGCATCATGATGAAATCTGGCTTACTTTTCATGAGTATTATGTAGATGAAGAGGGAAAGAGTTCTATGCTGGAAAAGTATGGGGAGGGATATACACTGGTCCGAATGAGAATGGAAGGTGACATACTTATTACAAACTGGTATTTAATGCGGCCTCTATTGATCGAAAATCAAAAACCCGGACAATACTTTACAAAAGATACAAAATGGGGGAATCGGAATGATTTGTAAAAAATGCGGAGTGGATATGGGGGATGGGAAAGAGATAAAGTTCTGTTTCCAATGGGGCGGGCTGGTTGCAGAGAAGGAAACCGAAAAGACATTAATAAAGAGTAAAGACAAGAGCTATAAGTCCAAGTTGAAAACAATACTTTTGACGTCCCTGGCTGTGGTTCTGGCTGTAGGCGGAGGGTATGTGGCGATACATGCCAAATGCAGGGTGGTTGTGGGGAAAGATGGAAACTGCTATGTGGAAGATGGATTATTTGAAAAAAGAGGTGATGTAAAAAGCCTTAAGGTGCCGAAAGGTGCGACGGGCATAGGGGATGAGGCATTTTATCAGTGCTGGAGTTTAAGGAGAGTGAGTCTGCCGGAGGGGCTGACGAGCATAGGGGACCAGGCATTTTGTGAGTGCTGGAGATTAAGCAGTGTGAGCCTGCCGGAAAGTTTGACCAGTATAGGGAATGAGGCATTTTATGCATGCAGCAGTTTAAGCAGAGTGAGCCTGCCGGAAGGTTTGACAAGTATAGGGGATGGGGCATTTAGTTGGTGCGACAGTTTAACCAGTATTGATTTGCCAGAGAGTGTTACAAGTATAGGGGATGAAGCATTTCATTATTCGGGCTTAGAAATGATAAGAATGACAAAGAAACAGGCAAAGGATTTCCGGTATCTAATTCCCGATGGAGTTGTTATTGTTAGATATTGAACGGAGCCGGGAACAAGGTTATGCAAAAGGTGAGGGGCGGCCCGGGTTCCTGTTCGCTGGGTACCAGTGAACAGGAACGGGAAAGCGGTATCAAGTACACCTTTTCCATCCACATCATTGCTTTACAGAGCTATTGGCAGTATAATAAAACTGTCAGCAGCTCTGTTTCATTTATTCACATAATGGCAACTGGCCAGAGTCAGGCTCCCTTGACTTTGGCGGCTGCCCACAAGAAACTTATTTTACGAAAATGGATAAAGGTAAAGAATAGGAAGAAGAAATCCGAAAGGAGCATTTATGGAAACCAGTAAAGTGCGTAAAAAGAAAAAAGCATTTGTAGAGGAAGGAAACTGTGTGGCCTGCGGCTGCTGCGTAAAGGTGTGCCCCAGAGGGGCCATTACCGTGTGGAAGGGAATCCGGGCAAAGGTAGACCAGGAGAGCTGTGTGGGATGCGGAAAATGTGTCCGGGAGTGCCCGGCATCCGTGATTTCGGTCCAGGAGGTGGAAGCATGAAGAAGCAATGGTATGATTATCTGTGGGTGGTATCCCTGACCTATCTGGTTCTGGGATTTTTCAACATTCTGTTTGCCTGGCTGGGGCTTCTGTGCTTTTTTATCCCCCTGCTGATCTCCCTGATTCATGGTACCAAAGGGTACTGTAACCGGTACTGCGGGCGGGGGCAGTTATTCGGGCTGCTGGGAGGCAGGTTCGGCCTTTCCCGCAAAAAGGATATTCCCGGATGGATGAAGAGTAAAGGCTTCCGGTATGGCTTCCTGGTGTTCTTTTTCATCATGTTTTTCCAGATGCTGTGGAATACATACCTGGTATTTGCCGGGGCAGGAACCTTAAAGCAGGTGGTGACCCTTCTGTGGACCTTTAAGGTGCCCTGGCACTGGGCCTGCCATGGGACGCTGCTGCATCCCGGGGTAGCCCAGTTTGCCTTCGGGTTCTACAGTGTTATGCTGACCTCCACGGTGCTGGGACTCATAACCATGGTCCTTTTTAAGCCCCGAAGCTGGTGCGTCTACTGTCCCATGGGCACCATGACCCAGCTGATCTGCAAGGTGAGAAACAGAGGGGAAAAGGAAGGCTGACCAGCCCTTTCACCTGGGGCCGGTCAGCGGGGCCGTACTTTTCCTGTGGACAGTACCGCTGATAAAAAGCGGGTTACCCATATGGAAATTTCAGACCTTCCCGCCCTGGTCCGGATGCGCCTCCTTAAGGGTCTGCTTTCTCAGGAGCAGGTCTTTGGCAGAGATGCCAGGCTCGGTCATATGGACCGGGTCCAGAATCCGGTTTAAATCCTCCTCGCTGAGAAGCTTCTCCTGGAGGACCAGACTGCGGATGGACGCCCCGGTCTGGATGGCCTTTTTGGCAATCTCGGCTGCCTTCTGGTAGCCAAGGTGGGGGGAGATGGCGGTGATAACTCCCACACTGTTCTCCACCAGATAGCGGCACCGCTCCTCATTGGCGGTAATGCCGGATACGCAGTTGTCCACAAAGGTCCGCACCGCATAGGCCAAGGTGTCAATGGACTGGAACATACAGTAAAAGACAATGGGTTCAAAGGCATTCAGCTCCAGCTGTCCGGCTTCCGCGGCCATGGTGATGGTCACGTCATTGCCGATGATGTTGAAGGCCACTTGGTTCACCACCTCCGGGATCACCGGGTTCACCTTGCCGGGCATAATGGAGGAGCCGTTCTGTCTGGCGGGAAGATTGATCTCGTTGAATCCGGCCCTGGGGCCTGAGGACATGAGCCGCAGGTCATTGGCAATCTTGGACAAGGTGACCGCGCAGGCCTTGACGGCGCCGGATACGGCCACAAAGGAGTCCAGGTTCTGGGTGGCATCGATTAAGTCAAAGGCCTGGACAAAGTCCATGTCAGACACCTCCGACAGGTTGGGGACAATACGCCGTAAATAGGACTCATCGGCATTGATTCCGGTGCCCACGGCGGTTCCGCCCATATTTAAGGAACGCATCTCGTCCATGGCCTTGTCCATGCGGCGGATATCCCGCTGGATGGCCACGGAATAGGCCTGGAATTCCTGTCCCAGACGGATGGGAACCGCGTCCTGCATCTGGGTCCTTCCCATCTTGATCACGTGGTCGAACTCCTCCGCCTTCTGGCAAAGGGCCGTATGTAACCGGTGCAGTTCTGCTTTCAGATTCTGGAGAAGCTTTAAGGCAGTCATCTTTCCGGCAGTGGGAATCACGTCATTGGTAGACTGGCTGCAATTGACGTGGTCGTTGGGATTGACTATGGAATAGTCCCCTTTCTGTCCCCCCAGATGCTCAATGGCCCGGTTGGCAATGACCTCGTTGGCATTCATATTCAGGGATGTTCCGGCGCCTCCCTGGATCGGGTCCACAATAAAATCCTTGCGGAATTTTCCGGCCAGGATTTCGTCGCAGGCCCGGACAATGGCCTGGCCGATCCGTTTGTCCAGAAGTCCGGTCTCGCAGTTGGTGATGGCAGCCGCCTTCTTGATGTAAGCCAGGCTGTTGATGATTTCCGGGTGCATGGTCAGTCCGGTGATGTGGAAGTTTTCCGCAGCCCGCAGGGACTGGACACCATAATATACATCCTCCGGCACATCCTTGGTGCCGATGGAATCCTGTTCGGTACGGTAATCTGAATTCCCCTTTTTCATAATGGTCCTCTCCTTTATCCCCCTTGAGGGTTCTTCTTGCTTTCATTATAAGAATCCGCTATAGTATAATCAAATACTTAATTTTCTATAAATACTATAGAATCCAGGTTATACCATGTACTCCCGGAAGCTTACGGCGCCTGACCGTGCGGGGCTTTGGGAGTCCATGACAACCGGGAGGACCCAGGGAGGAACCGTATGTTTCAGGGAATGGAGTATGTGTATACCGTATATAAAGAGCAGAGCTTTTCCAGGGCTGCGGACCGGCTGTTTGTGTCCCAGCCCTCCTTAAGCGCGGCGGTGAAGCGGGTGGAGAATAAGATCGGTTATCCTGTTTTTGACCGGAGTACCAAGCCGCTGCGGCTGACAGAGTGCGGCAGACGGTACATCCAGGCAGTGGAGGCCATTCTGGCCACGGAAAGCGACTTTGCCAACTTTGTCAATGACTGGGGGGAGCTTCGGACCGGCAGGCTGGTGCTGGGGGGCAGCAGTCTCTTTTCCTCCTGGGTGCTGCCGCCTCTGATGGGGGAGTTTGTCAGACGGTTTCCCCTGGTGAAGCTGGAGCTGGTGGAAGAAAGTACCGGGAAGCTGGAGCAGCTTCTCAAAAGCGGCACCGTGGACCTGGTCATCGACAACTGTGAACTGGACCCGGAGATCTTTGACCGGCACCGGTTCCGGAAGGAGCATCTGCTGCTGGCCGTGCCTGCCGCCTTTCCGGTCAATGAAGGGCTGGAAGGGTACCGGATTCCGGAGCCGTGGATTGAGAACGGCGCCTTTCTTGGGGACCAGGTGGCGCCGGTTCCCCTGGAAGCCTTCCGGGAGGAACCGTTTCTGGTGTTAAAGCCGGAAAATGACACCTGCCGCAGGGCCATGGATCTGTGCCGCCAGAAAGGATTTAAGCCCAGGGTTCTGTTTGAGCTGGACCAGCAGATGACCTCCTACAACATTACCTGCTCTGGCATGGGCATTTCCTTTATCAGTGATACCCTGGCTTCCAGGGTTCCTTCCGGCTCCCGGGTGGTATACTACAAGCTGGGCGGGGAGGGCAGCAGCCGGAGTATCTACTTCTACTGGAAACGGGGGCGGTATTTCAGCAAGGCCATGAAGGAATTCCTGGTTACGGTGCAGCCTGCGGCAGAGGCGTAGTGTCCTGGGAAAATAACGGTAAATCCCTGCCGCCAGGGAATAGAACCGGAGAAAACGGGCATAATCCTATGGAAATCAGAGGAAAGGAGTGTGCCTGGCTGTATGCCCAAGGGGAAAAAGAAACCGTTTGATATTAACGACATGACACCGGAGGAAAAGTTGAAATTTGAGATTGCCCAGGAACTGGGTCTGGGGGACCGGGTGGTCCGGGACGGCTGGAGAAGCCTGACCTCCAAGGAAAGCGGGAGAATCGGCGGAATGATCACCAAAAGAAAGCGGGAACTGAAGAAGGAAGCTTGCCAAACGGAAGAAAATTCACTATAATGGAACCTGAGGTGAATGGCAGATGGGACAGCTTCGGAAGGGATTTACCACAGGAACGTGTGCGTCGGCTGCGGCAAAGGCTGCAGCCCTTTTTCTGTTGCACAACACCCTGCTGCCGTCCCCGGTGGAGATCCCCCTGCCGGGAGGCGCTGTCTCCTTCCTGAACCCGGTGCCCCAGGACCCGTCCGGGGATCTGGCAGGCTACTGGGGTGTACAGAAGGATGCCGGGGATGACCCGGACGTGACCGGCGGCGCCTGGATCTGCGCCGCGGTGGTCCAGGTGGACCCAAAGGAGTTTGCACGGCTGTGCCGGGAAGGACGGGGGTATTTTCATAAGGACTTTCCGGGCCTTTATCTCAACGGAGGCAGAGGCATCGGTATGGTCACAAAGCAGGGCCTGGCCTGCCCGCCGGGACACTATGCCATCAACCCGGTTCCCAGGACCATGATTTTCAGCGCGGTCCGGCAGGTAGTGGACGGACATGGGGACCTGGGATGTCTGGAGATCCGGCTGGCGGTTCCCGGCGGGGAAGGGCTGGGGGAGAGAACCTTCAACCCCAGGCTGGGGATTGTGGGGGGGATTTCCATTCTGGGAACCACGGGCATTGTGGAGCCTATGAGTGAGGAGGCCCTTCTGGAGACCATCCGCCTGGATATCCGCACAAGGCTTCTGGAGAACAGCCGGGAGCAGGCGGGCATGCTGTTCATGGCGCCGGGAAACTACGGAAGCACCTGGCTGAAGACGGCCCTGGGTGTGCCGGAAGACAGAATCGTCAAGTGCAGCAATTTTGTGAAAGCTGCCATGGAGATGGCGGCGGAGGAAGGGGGAACCCACCTTCTGTTTACAGGACATCTGGGAAAGCTGGTAAAGGTGGCCGGAGGCGTGGAAAACACCCATTCCAGATATGGGGACCGCCGCATGGAGATTCTGGGAGACCTGGTCCGGGGCTGCGGGGAGCTGCCGGAGACAGACCGGGAGAGGCTTCTGCACCGGATCGGCCATGCCAATACCACGGACGAGGCAGTGGAAATCCTGGAAGAATACGGCCTGGCAGAGCAGGTTCTGACCCTTGGGGCCGCACAGGCAAAGACCTGGCTGGAACACTGGGGGGCCGGACATCTGAAGGTGGAAGTGGTCCTGTTCTCAGGAGCCAGCCGGACCGTAGGCAGGACAAAAGGAGCCCGGGCCCTTCTGGAAAAGTGGAGACGGGGAGATGCCGGGTAAGACAGGCTCAGGGACGTGCCTGTTTCCGGCCGGACGGACAGGGGAGGATATTGATGATACATCTGATTACAGGAGGCAGCGGCAGCGGGAAATCTGCCCTGGCCGAGGCCCTGGCAGTAAAGGCCGGAAGGGAACGGTTCTACATAGCCACCATGGAGCCTCTGGGGGAGGAAGGCATGGAACGGGTCCGGAAGCACCGGGCCATGCGGGCGGGAAAGGGCTTTGTGACCATAGAGTGCTACGGGGACCTGGGGCAGGTGCACCTGCCGGAAGCCGCCGGTGTCCCTGGGACCCGGTGTGTCCGGCCTGCCGGGCCCCATTGCCGGGTGATCCTGCTGGAGTGTATGTCCAATGTGGTGGCCAATGAACTCTTTGGAACCGGAGGAAGCGACCAGGCTATGATCCGGAGAATCGGACAGGGGGTCTGCTGCCTGGAAAAGCAGGCGCAGCATCTTGTGATAGTAACCGGTAATGTGTTTGCAGACGGGCAGGACTATGATCCGGAGACGGTCCGCTATATGGAACTTCTGGCAAGGGTCAACCGGATGCTGGCAGAGAGGGCAGACCAGGTGACGGAAGTGGTGTACGGAATACCTGTTTCTATAAAAGGAGGCAGCATATGAACGGAACCTCAGAAACAAATGGGCAGCCGGAGTCCGGCAGATGGTGGCAGGGGTTCTGGATTGCATGTTCCATGTATTCCCGGTTCCCGGTTCCCCAGACCCGGTGGACCCGGGCCGGAATGAAATACGCCCTCTGCTTTTTTCCCCTGGTAGGGGCGGCAATAGGGGCCTGCGTGTGCCTGATGGCCTGGCTGGCCCGGAAGCTTTCCCTGGGCAGTGTGGCCTTTGCGGGAATAGGCACAGCCCTTCCCCTTCTGCTGACCGGGGGCATCCACATGGACGGATTTCTGGACACGGTAGATGCAAGAAGCTCCTGCCAGCCCAGGGAGCGGAAGCTGGAGATCTTAAAAGACCCCCATACCGGTGCCTTTGCCATTATAGGATGCGGGGTGTACCTGCTTTTGTACGGCAGCGCGTTCAGTGAGCTGGGCCAGAATGCCTTTCCGGCCATTGTGGGAGTCTATGTGATGCCCAGGGCCTTAAGCGGCTGGTCCCTGGTGCGGCTTCCCAAGGCCAGGCGGGACGGACTTGCCAGCACCTTTGCCGGCCAGGCCTCAGACCGGGCTGTGGAATGGTCCATGGCAGGCTGGCTGGCTCTTTCTTTTCTGTATCTGGCAGTCACCGCCGGGGCCGTGGCAGGAGTCTGTATGACCTTGGCGGCCCTGGCAGCCTTTGGCTGGTACTGCCGGGTGGCAAAGAAGGAATTCGGCGGAACCACCGGGGACCTGGCCGGGTACTTTCTGCAGCTGGCAGAGCTGGCAATGGTGGCGGTGCTGGCGGTATGCTCCGGCTAGTACTGCTGCCGGAGTTCCATCACAAAATCAGGCACAGAAAGGAGTGGGCAGACGATGATTTTCATAACCGGCGGAGCCTTCCAGGGCAAGCAGGCATATGCCAGAGCCTTGTCCGGCCTGGAGGAAGAGGCGTTTTTGCGCCGGACGGCAGACGGCACGGTCCTCCGGAAGGAAGGAGAATCCGGGTCCACGGCAAAAGCCTTGGCCGGAAAAACCATTCTGGTCAATTACCAGGGATTTGTCCGCCAGGCCCTGGAACGGGGGGAGGATGTGCTGGACATGACCAGACAGGTGCTGGCCCTGGAGCCGGACCTGGTGACCATGGACGAAGTGGGATGCGGAATCATCCCCCTGGAAAAGAAAGAACGGCAGTACCGGGACCTGGCAGGAGCAGCCGGACAGATGCTGGCCGCCTCCGCCAGGGAGGTGTACCGGGTGGTGGCCGGAATTCCCGTGAAAATCCGGTAGGAGGAATCTATGAATCATATATTGGCAACCGCCGCCGGCTTCCTTCTGGACCTGGTGGTGGGAGACCCCCAGGGCTGGTGGCACCCGGTGCGGGGGATCGGCTGGCTGGTGACCGTGGCGGAGGGCTTTCTGCGGCCCCGGTTTCCCGGGGGAAAGCAGGGGGAGCTGGCTGCGGGAGCGGTTCTGGTCCTGGTGGTGCTGGCGGTTACCGGCACCGTCACCGCCGCGGTTCTGGCACTGGCCAGGCTGGTCCATCCGTGGCTGGGCAGTCTCTGTATGGGTATCCTGTGCGGCCAGATCCTGGCGGCCAGGTCCTTAAAGACCGAAAGCTGCAAAGTCTTCCAGGCCTTAAAGCAGCAGGACGTGGAAGGCGCCCGCCAGGCAGTGTCCATGATTGTGGGCCGGGATACGGCCCCCCTGACCCGGGAAGGCATTATCCGGGCAGCGGTGGAGACCGTGGCGGAAAATGCTTCCGACGGGGTTATTGCCCCCTTGTGCTGGATGTTTCTTCTGGGGCCATTGGGAGGCATGCTTTACAAGGCAGTCAATACCATGGATTCCATGATCGGCTACCGCAATGACCGGTACCGGTACTTTGGCCGGGCAGCAGCCAGGCTGGACGATGTGGTAAATTACGTTCCGGCCAGACTGTCGGCCCTCTGCCTGGTCCTGGCCGCCTTTCTGGTGCCGGGATGCTCCGGAAAGAACGCCTGGCGGATCTGGCGGCGGGACAAGAGAAACCATGCCAGCCCCAATTCGGCCCAGGGGGAGTCTGCCTGCGCCGGAGCCCTGGGGGTAAGGCTGGCCGGGGATGCCTGGTACTTCGGAATCCTTCACAAAAAGCCCACCATCGGAGATGATCTGCGGCAGGTGGAGCCGGAGGATATTCTGCAGGTGAACCGGCTTATGTATACAGCCGCAGTGCTGGTACTGGCAGCCGGGTGCTGCCTGGGAATGGGCCCGGCAGTTTTCCGGTACATTGTAAGATAAAGGAGGGATTCCATGACCATTCACAGCCCCCACGGCGGGGATATCTACCGGAACCGGATTCAATATGATTTTTCCGTCAACTTAAATCCCCTGGGGATGCCTGCGGGGGTGGTCCGGG
The DNA here is from genome assembly GCA_910577765.1 of uncultured Lachnospiraceae bacterium. Taxonomy (GTDB): domain Bacteria; phylum Bacillota; class Clostridia; order Lachnospirales; family Lachnospiraceae; genus Brotaphodocola. The sequence goes on along the minus strand of CAJTOV010000044.1, from coordinate 15,019 downwards.
TTCTCCGGTCCGGCGCCGGGGACTGGGGCTGCTACCCGGACCCGGAATGCAGGGGCCTGGTGGAGAAGCTGGCAGCAGTCCACCAGGTGCCGCCGGACTATGTGCTCTGCGGAAACGGTGCCGCGGATCTGATCTTCCAGACCGTCCAGGCAGCAGGCCCCAGCCGGGCCCTGGTTCCGGTGCCCACCTTCTCCGAGTACGGGCGGGCCCTGGAGGC
>CAJTOV010000044.1:0-14792 GCA_910577765.1 uncultured Lachnospiraceae bacterium | reverse complement strand
TGCCGGATTCAGTATGCAGGGCACGGCGGCATGTCCCCGGGGGCCCTGGTCCGGCAGATCCGGGATTCATCCGCAGACTGGGACATGCTGTTCTTCTGCAACCCCAACAATCCTACCGGAACCCTGACGCCGGTCCGGGAGCTGGTGCCCCTTCTCAGTCTGTGCCGCAGCCGGAAGATCCGGGTGGTGGTGGATGAGTGCTTCTGCGGGCTGGTGGAGCATCCCCGGGAAGCCTCGGTTCTGGGCCTGGTCCGGGAGTACGAAAACCTGGTGGTGGTCCGGGCCTTTACCAAGACCTTTGCCATGGCCGGACTGCGGCTGGGGTATGTGGTGACCCGGGACAGGGACCTGCTGGAGAAGATGCGGGCCCTGCGCCAGCCCTGGAGCGTGTCGGTGCCGGCCCAGCAGGCCGGGGAAGCCGCCCTTCTGGAGACCCGGTATCTGGAAAAAAGCCGCCGCCTGATTGCAAGGGAGCGGGTCTGGCTGGCACGGCAGCTTAAGGCGCTGGGATTTGGGGTATATCCTTCCGCCGCCAATTACCTTCTGTTCCGGGACTTGTCCTGGGAAGGGACGCCTGCCCGGGGACAGAACCGGGACAGGCAGACCGGCAGGCCGGGATCTTCGGCTTCCGGCAGCCAGGTGGGGAAAAATCCCGCCATCCGGGGCACACTCTGGGAAAAGCTGGCGGCAAAAGGAATCCTGATCCGGGACTGCGCCAATTTCCGGGGCCTGGGACCGGGATACTACCGTGTCTGCATAAGTACCCGGAAACGGAACCGGATTCTGGTGGAAGCCATAAAGGCTGTCTTAAATGAAAGGAAATAATTGCATGAACATGTACCGGATTATCCTGGTGGATGATGAGGAAGAAGTGAGAAAAGGCATCATCCGCAAGATCCAGTGGGAGAAACTGGGCTTTACCATTGTGGGGGATGCGGAGAACGGGGAGGATGCCCTGGAGAAGATCGAACAGTCAGAGCCCAATGTGGTGATGACGGACATCCGCATGCCCTATATGGACGGGCTGACCCTGGCGGAGCGCATCCGGCAGAAATATCCCTCCATGAAGATTCTGATCTTCTCCGGGTTCGACGATTTCGAGTACGCCCAGCAGGCCATTAAGCTGAATGTGACCGAATACATTTTAAAGCCTGTCAATATGGAGGAGCTGACGGAGATTCTCACCCGGGTCCACCGGAACCTGGACGAGGAGATCGAGCAGCGCCGGGACGTGGACCTTCTGCGGGAAAGCTACCGCAGCAGCCTGCCCCTTCTGCGGGAAATGTTCCTAAACGAAATGGTCCGGGGCAACATACCGGAGGCCGTGATCCGGCAGAAGCTGGAGGAGTACCAGGTGGACATTCTGGGGGCCAGGAAATGGCTTACCGCCATTATTGACGTGGACACGGAGGAGGTGTCCCAGACCGGTCCCCTGCGGCTCCACGAGGAGCGGGAACTGATTCCCATATCTGTCCGGAATCTGGTGGAGGACCATTTAAAAGACTTTTACCGGTTTGCCATTTTCAATACCTCCATGGGGATCACGGTTATTGCCGCCATTGACGGCCACAATACCCAGACGGATTTTACCAGCCTGCTGGACGATATCTGCAAGGAGACCAGACGGATTCTGGAGGTGGCGGTTACCATCGGAATCGGCCATGGAACCCAGCAGCTGGAGAACGTGGGCACCTCCTACCAGTCGGCGGCGGATGCCCTGGGCTACAAGGCCATTGTAGGAGGCGGCAAGACCATCTACATCAACGACATGGAGCCGGTGGGCAGAGGCAAGCTGGAGTTTGACGGCAAGAACGAGGCAGACCTGGCCGCGGCTGTCAAGTTCGGGGACCAGGACACCATCGGCCAGGTGGTAAAGGAGATCGTGGGGAAGATGGAGGATGCCAAGGTCCATGCACGCCAGTACCAGGCCTACCTGCTTTCCATCATGAACAGCATTACCCGGCTCATGCAGCAGTATGACTTAAACCTGGTGGAAATGTTCGGCTCCCAGGAATCCTGGCTGGGAATGCTGACCGGGTCCCCCAGGGGGGAGGAGTTTACCGCATGGCTTACGGAGGTGGCCTGCCGGATGAACCGGGCCTTAAGCCAGGAGCGGGACAATACCAAGAAGCGGGTAATCCTGGACGCCAAACAGTACATTCAGAACCATTACCAGAACCCGGACCTTTCCGTGGAGATGATCTGCCGGGAGCTGCATTTAAGCCCGGCCTATTTCTCCACCATGTTCCGCAAGGAGACCGGCCAGACCTATGTCAATTATCTCACGGAGATCCGCCTGGGCCAGGCAGTAGAGCTTTTGAAGACCACCAGCGACAAGACCTATGTCATTGCCCAGAAGGTAGGCTACCAGGAGCAGAACTACTTCAGCTATGTATTTAAGAAGAAATTCGGGGTATCCCCGTCCAAGTACCGGGGAACGTAAAGGAGGCAGCTATGCCGCAGCAGAAACAGAAAGATCTCATCCGGGATATCAGCATCCGCCACAGCATTTTCATCTGCTTTACGGTCAGTGCCCTGGTAGCGTCGGTGCTGGTGGGGGTATCCCTTTATGAGCGTCTGTCCAGCCAGCTTACCCGGACCATCCAGCAGGAAAGCCAGGTGCTGATGGGGCAGGTCAGCCAGTCCCTGGATTTTTACCTGCGGACCATTATGAAGCTGTCGGATTCCCTATACTACGGGGTCATCAAGAATGCGGACCTGTCCGACGGCACGGCCAACGAGAAGATGACCCTTCTTTATGACAACAACAAGGAATCCGTGGCCAACATTGCCCTTTTGTCCAGAGAAGGGGAGCTTCTGGAGGCTGTGCCAGCAGCCAGGCTCAAAAGCGGCATGGATGTCACAAAGGAGACCTGGTTCATCAATACCCTGGAGCGCACGGACAACCTTCATTTTTCCATGCCCCATGTCCAGTACATTTTCGACAATTCGGAGAACCAGTACCGGTGGGTCATTACCATGTCCAGGTCCGTGGAGATCACCCAGGGCACAGCCACCTACCAGGGAGTGCTTCTGGTGGACATTTCCTATGACAGCCTGAAACAGCTTCTGGACAATGTGGCCCTGGGAAGCGGAGGCTACCTCTATCTGGCCAGCAGCAGCGGGGAACTGATCTACCATCCCAAAATGCAGCTGATTGATGCAGGCCTGGAGACGGAGAACAATCTGTCCGCCGCCAGACACAGGGACGGCAATTACCGGGAGCGGGTCCGGGGGGAGACCCGGGACATTACGGTGAAATCCGTAGGCTACACCGGCTGGAAGATCATCGGCGTAACGCCGGAGCAGACCTTTGACTTAAATACCTTAAAGACCCGGCTGTTCCTGGTCTTTGTGTGCAGCTTCTTTCTGTATCTGCTGGCCCTGATCAATTCCTTTATCAGTTCCCGGATCACCACCCCCATCCAGAAGCTGGAAAAGTCGGTCAATGCCCTGGAGGCCGGAGAGCTGGACACGGAGGTGTACATCGGAGGTTCCTATGAAATCCAGCACCTGGGCCGTTCCATCAGGGACATGGCAGAGCGCATCCAGGAACTGATGCGGGATATTGTGGCAGAGCATGAATCCAAGCGCAAAAGCGAGTTCGATACCCTTCAGTCCCAGATCAATCCCCACTTCCTCTACAATACCCTGGATATCATTGTGTGGATGGTGGAAAACGAGCAGAAGCAGGAGGCGGTCAAGGTGGTGACAGCCCTGGCCCGGTTCTTCCGGATCAGCTTAAGCAGGGGCCGGAGCATTATCCCGGTGCGGGACGAGCTGGAGCATGTACGCAATTACCTGATGATCCAGCAGATGCGCTTTAAGAACAAGTTTACCTACCGGATTGAGGCAGAGCCCGGGACCCTGGGCATGGCCTCCTTAAAGCTGATGCTCCAGCCCCTGGTGGAAAATGCCATCTACCACGGCATGGAATTCATGGACGGGGACGGGGAGATTCTGGTGGAAGTGAAGCAGGACAGGGGACGGCTGGAATTTGCCATCTGTGACAACGGTCTGGGCATGACAGAGGAGCAGGTGGACAGTCTGTTAAAGGATACCCCCCACGTCCACTCGGGCCGGGGTTCCGGCATCGGCGTGAAGAATGTCAACGAACGGATTCGCCTTTACTTTGGGGAAGAGTACGGGCTGGTGATCCGGTCCGAGCCGGATGAGGGCACCCGGATACGGATTCTGCTTCCGGCGGTTTCCTGGGAGGAAGTGCTGGAGCGGGAGAAGCCAGGTATTTCCCAGGCAACGCCCGGGGAACCGGCAGAGTCCGGCAGCGCAGGAGGTGGGAAACCGTGATCACAAAATATGAGAAGCTTCTGTGGGCAGCCTACGGGGTGGTCCTGGTGATTCTGTACATGATGTCCTCCACAGACCTGATTATCAAGGAAAAGAAGCCGGAGGTATATCCGGTGTCGGTGATTGTGGAGGACAGCACCGACGACAATTATGTGAATTTCCGCAAAGGCATGGAGCAGGCTGCCATGGAAATGAATGTGGACGTAAGCTTTATCACCCTTTACGATTCCGGCGACCGGAAGCAGCAGCAGGAACTGGCGGTCCGGGAGCAGCAGGAAGGAGCCAGGGCCCTGGTCATCGCGCCGGTGGACGGGGAGGAGGCAGCAAGGCTTCTGGAGGACGACCGTATCCAGGTACCGGTGGTGATTCTTGGCTCCGAGGCAGCCGCCCCGGATACCCGGGTGTCGGCCAGAATCACCTTTGACTACTATGGGATGGGCAGGGAGCTGGGAAGCCGGATCGTGGAAAAACACGGCCGGGAGCTTCCGGTCTATGTATTTTCACAGGGGCAGCAGGGGGAAGCAGAGCAGCTTTTCGGAGACGGCCTTACAAGCGTGCTCCAGGCAGACGGCCGGGAGATCACCCGGTTTAAGCGGGAAGAAACCGGCGGCTTCCGGAAGGTGGTGGAAGGGCTGGTCTATCCGGGGGTGGGCCGGGTGGTGATCGTGGCCCTGGACCAGGACAGCCTGGTGGAGACAGCCGGAGTCTTAAAGGACAGCAGCGTCTACGCCTCCTACGTGGAGGGGCTTTACGGGCGCGGCACCTCCATTCCGGCCTTGAATGAGCTGGAGCGGGGCATTGTGGAAGGCCTTAGTATCACCGACGATTTCTCTGCCGGGTATCTGGCGGTAAAGTCGGCGGTCCGGATGATCTCCGGGGGCTTTGATCCCGGCCAGGGCTATCTGGCCAGTCATTATATTGAGCGGCAGGACCTGCACAGGGAAGCCTATGAGAAGCTTCTGTATCCCATTGGGTAGGAGGAAGAAACTATGAACAGAAGGGTACCAAAGACGGTGTGGAGGCTATTGCTGGTGCTGGCAGCTTCCATAGGAGTCCTGGCATTGTCCGGGTGCGGGGAGGACGAAAAAGACCAGGAAAAGACCTCCCTGCGGATCGGCGTCAGCCTTTACAAGGGGGACGATACCTTTATCAACAACATCCGCATGGAGCTGGAACATGCAGCCAAGTCCTATGAGCAGTCCGGGGGCATCAAGGTCAGCCTGGACATTCAGGACGCCAAAGGCAGCCAGAATACCCAGAACATCCAGGTGGAACGGTTCATCTCCCTGGGCTGTGACGTATTGTGCATCAACCCTGTGGACCGGACCGCCGCGTCGGTGATCATCGACAAGGCCATGGCAGCAGGGATTCCGGTGGTCTTCTTCAACCGCCAGCCGGTGGAAGAGGACATGGACCGGTGGGACCAGCTTTACTATGTGGGAGCCGTGGCCCGGGAATCCGCCGTGCTCCAGGGAAGCATTGTGGCCAGCCGGTACCAGGAGGACCCGGCCAGCCTGGACTTAAATGGGGACGGGGTGGTCAGCTATGTGCTGCTGGAGGGAGAAAGCAGCCACCAGGATTCCCTGATCCGAACGGAATGGTCCATCCGGACTTTAAAGGACAGCGGCGTGCCCATCGAGAAGATCACAGGGGGTATTGCCAACTGGGAGCGGAGCCAGGCGTCGGCCCTGATGGAACAGTGGCTGGGCCAGTACCCGGACACCATTGAGCTGGTGATCTGCAACAACGACGACATGGCCCTGGGAGCCATTGACGCCCTGGAGCGGGCCGGGATCACGGATGTAAAGCTGGTGGGAATCGACGCCACGGTGCCGGGCCTGGAGGCTGTCCGTACCGGGAAACTGATGGGAACCGTGTCCGCAGACAAGGAACGGTATGCAAAGGCCATCTTTGCCATTGCCGCCTCCAAGGCCCTGGGCCGGGAGATTCCGGAGGATATTCCTCTGGAGGACGGGAAATATTTCTGGTGCCCACAGGAGATTATCAAAGAAAATCCATAGAGAATCAAAGAAAATCTTATGGTAAAATGTATAAAAACACGCTATAATACTCATGTCGGCAGGAGAAAATTACCAAAAACCGGCAGAACCATTCTAAATCAAAGGGAGGAACACCACAATGAAATTGAGAAAATTAACCGCAATGGCACTGGCATCCTGTATGGTACTGTCCATGGCAGCATGTGGCGGCAGCAAGCCCGCTGAGACCACCGCAGCCCCCACGGAAGCAGCAACCACGGCAGCTCCCGAGACTACTGCGGAAGCAGCAACTACGGCAGCCGAGGAAGCAGCAACCACAGCAGCCGAGGCCGCAGGCGGTGCTGATCTGTCCAACGTGAAGGTCGGCGTATCCATCTATCAGTTCGCTGATAACTTCATGACCCTGTACCGCCAGGAGCTGGAGCGCTATCTGGTTGAGGAGCTGGGTGTCAGCAAGGAGAACATCTCCATCATGGACGGCAAGAACGACCAGGGTGAGCAGATGAACCAGATCCGTAACTTCATTACCCAGGGCGTGGATGTGATGATCATCAACCTGGTGCAGGCTTCTTCCGAGCCCACCGTTACCGAAGAGTGCCATGCAGCAGGCATCCCGGTTGTATATATCAACCGTGAGCCGGAAGCAGAGAGAGAGCAGGCATGGGTAGACGAGGGAATCAAGGCTACCTACGTAGGTGCTGATGCCAGACAGTCCGGTACATACCAGGGCGAGGAGATCGCAGAGCTGGAGAACAAGGGCGATGCTGACGGCGACGGCGTTGTACGCTATGCCATGATCATGGGTGACCCGGAGAACGTAGATGCCCAGTACCGTACCGAGAAGTCCATTGAGGCTCTGACCGCAGCAGGTGTTGAAGTGGAAGAGCTGTTCAAGAACCGTGGTGACTGGGACCAGACCAAGGGCCAGGAGCTGACCGCCAACGCACTGTCCCAGCATGGCGCCAAGCTGGATGTAGTGTTCTGTAACAACGATGCCATGGCACTGGGTGCCCTTCAGGCTATTGAGGCAGCCGGCAGAAAGGTCAACGAGGATATCTATCTGGTAGGTGTTGACGCTCTGGTTGAGGCTGTTGAGAATGTAATGAACGACAAGATGACTGGTACTGTATTCAACGATCACTTCGGACAGTCCCACAAGGCAGCTGAGGTAGCCCTTTCCTTCGTCAATGGCGAGGATGTTGACAACGTGTACATGGTTGACTATGTAAAGGTCACCAAGGAGAACGCAGCTGAGATTCTTGACATGATCAAATAATTCTGTCAGGCAGAACATGAAGGTAACGGTTTCCGGTTCCGGGAGCGGTTGCACATGAAGTGATAAGAAATTGTCGGGTGTGTCAGCAGTGACACACCCGATTTTATGAAAGGAGAGAATGGGATGGCAGAGTACAGGCTGGAAATGAGCGGCGTGTCCAAAAGCTTCCCCGGTGTCAAGGCCCTGGACAAGATCAATCTGAAGGTTCGTCCGGGTACGGTCCACGCGCTTATGGGGGAAAACGGTGCAGGAAAGTCCACGCTGATGAAATGCCTTTTCGGCATCTATCACATGGACGAGGGGGAAGTATACCTGGACGGCAACAAGGTGGAGATCAACAATCCGGATGACGCACTGCACAAGGGCCTTGCCATGGTGCACCAGGAGCTGCAGCCCATACCGGAGAGAACCGTTGCCGAGAATATGTATGCAGGGCGTTATCCCACGAAAAAATTCGGCCCCTTCCAGGTGGTAGACCACAAGACCATGTTCCAGGAAACAGCCAAATGGCTGGATGACGTGAAGATGCCCTATGATCCCAAGGCCAAGCTGGGGACCATGTCCATCGCACAGATGCAGTCTGTAGAGATCGCCAAAGCAGTCTCCCTTCAGGCCAGCGTGGTGATTCTGGATGAGCCCACCTCATCCCTGACGGACAACGAGGTGGCAGCACTGTTCCGGATTATCCGGGACTTAAAGTCCAGGGGCGTTTCCCTGATTTATATCTCCCACAAGATGGCGGAGATCCGGGAGATCTGTGACGAGATTACCATCATGCGTGACGGTACCTATGTAGGTTCCTGGAGCATGGACGATATTACGGACGAGGAGATCGTCAAACAGATGGTGGGACGGGAACTGACCAACATCTATCCGCCGAAGAATGACGCCCAGCTGGGTGAGGTTCTTCTGGAGGTAAAGAATTACAGCAGTATTCATGAGCGTTCCTTCCAGGACTGCTCCTTCCAGCTTCGCCGCGGTGAGATTCTGGGCTTCGGCGGCCTGGTAGGCGCACAGAGGACGGAACTGATGGAAGCCATCTTTGGTATGCGCCATATCCGCAGCGGCGAGGTGTATATCAAAGGTCAGAAGATGAATATTAAGCGTCCCCAGGATGCCATCCGGGGGGGAATCGGAATGATCACCGAGGACCGCCGGGGCACAGGTATTCTGGGATGCCTTTCCATAGCAGACAATGTATCCATTTCCTCCCTTGACCAGTACCTGGATGCGGGAATCAAGCTCAACAAGGGCAAGATCGAGAACCTGGTCAGGGAAAATGTAGCAAAGCTGTCCATCAAGACCCCGGACAGCAGGACCCTGATCCAGTCTCTTTCCGGCGGTAACCAGCAGAAGGTGCTGATCTCCCGCTGGCTGGCCAACAACCCGGACATTCTCATCATGGATGAGCCCACCCGCGGAATCGACGTAGGCGCCAAGTATGAGATCTACCAGATCATGATCGACTTAGCCAAGCAGGGCAAGGGGATTATCATGATCTCCTCGGAGATGCCGGAGCTGATCGGTATGTCCAACCGGATTCTGGTTATGTGCGGCGGCCATATCACCGGCGAGGTCAAGGGGGATGAGGCCACCCAGGAGCAGATCATGAGCTTTGCTACCCAGTTCAAAAAGTAGGAGGGAAAGAGAATGGATAAGAAATCACTGAATGTAAAAGATATTCTGGTCAACAATGGTATTATCATACTGATTCTTCTGATGGTTCTCTTTGTAGGTGTGACCAAGGATAACTTCTTCAGTATGAGTAACTTTAACAACGTGTCCATCAACGTGGCCTGCCGTTTTATCATTGCCGTAGGCGTGTCCGGCTGTCTGATTACCAAGGGCACGGACCTTTCCGCAGGACGTCAGGTAGGTCTGGCTGCCTGTCTGGCAGGTACCCTGCTCCAGAAGGCTGATTACAGCGGACATTTTGAGCTGACCAAGGGACTGCCGGAGATGAACGTGTGGATCATCCTGATGGTCTGTGTGGCTGTCTGCTGTATCTTCGGTCTGGTCAACGGTATTGTTGTGGCCTACTTAAACGTTCCTCCCTTCATCGGAACCCTGGGTATGCAGCTGATCGTTTACGGTATCAACCTGGTGTACACCAAGGCGGTTCCCATCGGCGGTTACCGGCAGGACTATACCACCATTGCCAACGGCAAGCTGTTTGGAATTTTCCCGTATCTGTTTATTATCGCCATTGTAATCGGCGCCATCATGTGGTTCATGTACAATTACACCCGCCACGGCAAATTCATCTATGCCATCGGCGGCAATGAGGCAGCAGCGGAAGTGGCCGGCGTCAACGTAAAGAAGACCAAGATCATCATCTACATGACCGCTGCCGGGCTTTATGCCATTGCAGGTTTCCTGCTGGGCGCCAAATCCGGCGGTGCCAATGTCAACATGGGTAACGGTTACGAGCTGGAAGCCATCGCTGCCTGTACCATCGGCGGCGTATCCGTAAACGGCGGTATCGGACGGGTGTCGGGCGTGGTCATCGGTGTGCTGGTATTCGAGATGCTGAAGACCTGCTTACAGTTCCTGGGCATTGACCCCAACTACCAGTTTATCGCACAGGGTATTGTCATTGTAGTGGCAATCGCGCTGGATATCCGCAAGTATATTGCGAAGAAGTAAGAAGGAGTGCCGGTTGGTTCCGGAAGGAACACCCGGACCATGTTCCCCCAGCCTGCCGGTTTCGGAGCCGGCAGACCGGGGGAAACTTTATTTCCAAAAGAAAGGTGGAGGTATATGGAAAACCAGCAGAAGGAAGACCGGAACCCGCAGCAGGCCGGGGCCGGAGATGAGGACGTGGAGAGGAAGAAGACAGTGGAGGAGCTGGAGCTGGAGAACCAGCGGCTGCGGGAAGAGCATGAGCTTCTGCTGAAGGAATACCGGGCCAGCCTTCCTTTGAAGGAGCGGATGTATGACCGGGTCCATCTGACCGTGGGGCAGATGGATGTGATCATTGGGCTGCTTTTGGCAGCTCTGGCGGCAGTGGTGGTTCTGGGGCTCCTTGACCGGTAGAAGGTGCCTGGATATCAGGGGTACCACAGGCCGGGGACAGGCCCTGGCTTAAGCGGCTGTTCTGGTATTCCCCGGTGAAGGTTACATCCCGGCCAAACCAGCAGGGGGCCGTAAAGGCCAGGGCTTCTTCCTGGGAGGGAAATTCCACCTCCGCAAGAACCAGGCCCTCATAGGTTCCGTGAAATACGTCCAGTTCGATGGTCAGCCCGGTTCCTTCCATGGGAATCCGGTATCTGGTCTTGGTCAGGACAATCCCGTCTGCTTTTGCCAGCAGATGGCCGTAAGATTCCCCGGTCAAAGGCAGGTTATATTCCTCCCTGGCCAGAAGTCCTTTGGACTTGTAAGTCAGATAAAATGCTTCCCCGTCTCTGCGGACCCGGACCACCGGGTCTGTACAGAGATAGGCCTGCTGGATTTCCCGGCAGGGAAAGGTCTCATAGCCTTCCGGCAGTTCTGCAACCAGATATTTTCTCTCAATTTCCATTATCAGGTTCCTCCTGGTCTGTGATTCTGCGGCAATACTCGTTTCTTCTATTTTATAGAGTAATACACCGCAACAGTTCAAGGTTATCTGAACTGTTACCAATATACCTGATATCCTTCCAAAAGAAAAGCCCCAAATCCCTTGAAATTGGTACTAGCAATTACAAAAACATTGTGCTATAATGGTACATTGAAGTGTGGCGCCCTGCCGTGACGGCCATACATAATATTTAGGAGGAACCCAGAAGATGAGTTTACAGGTAGAAAAGTTAGAGAAAAACATGGCAAAATTAACCGTGGAAGTACCGGCAGAGCAGTTTGAGAAGGCTCTCAAAACTTCTTATAACAAGAACAAAAGCAAATTCAACGTTCCTGGTTTCCGCAGAGGAAAAGCACCGCAGGCGCTTATTGAGAAGATGTACGGCCCCGGTGTTCTCTATGAGGACGCTGTGGATGAGGTACTGAACAGTACCTATGGTCCGGCAGTGGACGAAAGCGGACTGGAGGTAGTCTCCAGACCGGAGATCAGTGTTGAAAAGATCGAGAAGGGCCAGACCATGGTCTACACGGCTCTGGTTGCCGTGAAGCCGGCAGTTACCCTGGGTGAATATAAAGGCATTGAGGTGGAGCGGGCCAAACCGGAAGTCACCGATGCAGACGTGGACGCAGAGTTAAAGAAAGTCCAGGATCAGAACTCCAGACTGGTCAGCGTGGAGGACCGGGCCGTGGAGAACGGAGACCAGACGCTGATTGACTTTGACGGATATGTGGACGGTGCTGCCTTTGAAGGCGGCAAGGCAGAGGACTATCCCCTGACCATTGGTTCCCATTCCTTCATTGATACCTTTGAAGAGCAGCTGGTCGGGAAGCAGATCGGCGAGGAAGTGGAAGTACATGTGACCTTCCCGGAAGAGTACCATGCAAAAGAGCTTGCCGGAAAGCCGGCTCTGTTTAAGGTAACCGTCAAGGAGATCAAGGCCAAGGAGCTTCCGGAGCTGGATGACGAGTTTGCGGAGGAAGTGTCCGAGTTCTCCACTCTGGAAGAGTACAAGGCAGATATCCGGGCCAAACTGGCAGATACAAAGCAGAAGCAGGCCACCACAGAGAACGAGAACAATGTGGTGGATAAAGTGGTTGCCAACGCTTCCATGGATATTCCGGAGCCCATGATCCAGCAGCAGGTCCGCAACATGATTGAGGAGCAGGCCCGCAGAATGCAGAGCCAGGGACTGTCCTTTGAGCAGTACCTGCAGTTTACCGGCACCACCATTGACCAGATGGAAGACCAGATGCGTCCCTTTGCCGAGAAGCGCATCCGCAACCGTCTGGTTCTGGAGGAAGTTGCCAGGCAGGAGAACATCCAGATCACCGATGAGGCTGTGGAGGAAGAGCTTAAGAAGATGGCAGAGTCCTACGGCATGGAGCTTGACCAGGTCAAGGAGTTTATGGGTGAGGACGGAAGAAAGAACGTAATGGAGGATCTGGCAGTGCAGGAGGCCATTGACTTCCTGGTTGCCGAGGCGAAACTGGTATAAAAGCAGCAGTCCGTACAAGGATACAAAAGGCAGTCTCCCTTACCGGGAGACCGTGTATAGGTACTCCCGGAATCTCAGCCGCACAAGGCAGGCACAGTGGGACTCCGGGAGTACATGCTTGGAAATAGGAGGTTAGAAGATGAGTCTGGTACCCTATGTTATAGAATCCACCAGCAGAGGGGAGCGTTCCTATGATATTTACTCCCGGCTTTTAAAGGACAGAATCATATTCCTGGGCCAGGATGTCAACGATATGTCAGCCAGCCTGATCGTGGCGCAGCTTCTGTTTCTGGAGTCTGAGGACCCGGGAAAGGATATTAATCTGTATATCAACAGTCCGGGAGGCTCTGTCACAGCAGGCATGGCAATCTATGACACCATGAATTACATCAAATGCGATGTGTCCACGGTGTGTATCGGCATGGCCGCCAGCATGGGAGCATTTCTCCTGGCAGGCGGGGCAAAGGGCAAGCGGTATGCCCTGCCCAACGCGGAGGTGATGATTCACCAGCCTTCCGGCGGAGCCCAGGGGCAGGCCACGGAGATTCAGATTGTGGCGGAGAAGATTTTGCAGACCAAGAAGAAGCTGAATGAGATTCTGGCTGCCAATACCGGGCAGCCTTATGAAGTGATCTGCCGGGATACGGAGCGGGATCATTATATGAGCGCAGAAGAGGCAAAGGAGTATGGCCTGGTTGACCATATTCTTACCAGCCACTGATGGGCCCAGTAGAAAGGACAGAGGTGTGCAGATATGGCCAGTAGGACAGAAGACAGGATCAGATGTTCATTCTGCGGAAAGACCCAGGACCAGGTGAGAAAGCTGATCGCAGGTTCCAACAATGTGTTTATCTGCGATGAGTGTATTGATCTGTGTGCAGAGATTCTGGAAGAGGAATTTGACGAGCAGGAGGACCATGAGCCGGATCTGGGCGGGATCAACCTGCTGAAACCAAAGGAGATCAAGGCCTTCCTGGACGAATATGTCATTGGCCAGGATGCGGCCAAAAAGGTACTTTCCGTGGCGGTTTACAACCACTATAAGCGGATTACCTCAGGCAAGGACCTGGATGTGGATGTGCAGAAGAGCAATATTCTCATGCTGGGCCCTACCGGCTCCGGCAAGACCTACCTGGCGCAGACTCTGGCAAAGGTGCTGAATGTTCCCTTTGCCATTGCAGATGCCACGGCCCTGACAGAGGCCGGCTATGTAGGCGAAGATGTGGAGAACATCCTTTTAAAGCTTATTCAGGCGGCTGAGTATGATATTGGCCGGGCCGAATACGGGATTATCTATATTGATGAGATTGACAAGATTACCAAGAAGTCGGAGAACGTGTCCATCACCCGGGATGTGTCCGGTGAGGGCGTCCAGCAGGCCCTTCTGAAAATTCTGGAAGGCACCGTGGCCAGCGTACCGCCCCAGGGCGGAAGAAAGCACCCCCACCAGGAGCTGCTTCAGATCGATACTTCCAACATACTCTTTATCTGCGGAGGTGCCTTTGACGGCCTGGAGAAGATCATTGAGAAGCGGCTGGGAGCCGGTTCCATCGGCTTTAACGCGGAGGTCATGGTCAAGAAGGAACAGGATCTTGACGAGCTTCTGCGCCAGGTGGAGCCCCAGGATCTGGTGAAATTCGGCCTGATTCCCGAGTTCATCGGCCGTGTGCCGGTGACGGTTTCCCTGGAATTCTTAAATGAGGAAGCCCTGGTGCGGATTCTTACAGAGCCCAAGAATGCCCTGACCAAACAGTACCAGAAGCTGTTTGAGCTGGATGACGTGAAGCTGGAATTCACCCGGGAGGCAGTGGAGGAGATTGCCAGACAGACCGTTGCCCGCAAGACCGGGGCCAGAGGACTGCGCTCCATCATCGAATCGGTGATGATGGATCTGATGTACGAGGTTCCTTCCGACAGCAGTGTTGGAATCTGCACCATCACCAGGGATGTGGTGGAGAAGAAGGGGGAGCCGGAGATTGTGTACCGGGATATGGCGGTACAGCGCAAGACCCTGACCCAGAGACTGAAAAAAGAGAAACCGGGGGAGATCGCATAGACTAGAGCGTGTTTGAAAATTGCTTTCCGGTAGCTGTGCGCTCCACTTCGTGGGAGATTTGGCCCAAATGAACGCGGCGTAGTGGGCTACGTTAAGTG